>NZ_JAUF01000054.1:0-17081 GCF_000585455.1 Microbacterium sp. MRS-1 | reverse complement strand
CCATGTCGAACTCTCCGCTCAGGACTCAATCAATGGTCCTGCCACAAAGTCTGACGCGCGACAGACCTCGACGCGACCGAGGCCGAAACCGCGCTGCACGCGCTCGCCTCAGCCTCCGCCGCGCGCGCAGACGTCGCGGGGCGACGGCGCCTGGAGCGCTACCGCCGGCTCAGCGAGTGAGCGCGGCGCACGGGTGCCCGTGGGTCAGTTGACCTCGTCGGGGTGCGCGGAGACACGACCCCCGCGCTCGAGCGCGGTGATCGCCGACTGCTCGTCGGCGCTCAGCTCGAAGTCGAACAGGTCGAGGTTCTCTCGGATGCGCTCGGGGTTGTTCGACTTCGGGAAGATGATGTGGCCCTGCTGGATGTGCCAGCGGAGGACCACCTGCGCGGGAGTCTTGCCGTGGGTCGCGGCCGCCGCGGCGACGGGCGCCTCGTCGAAGAGCGGGTACTTGCCCTGTCCGAGCGGACCCCACGCCTCGATCAGGATGCCGTGCTCCTTCGCGAATGAGGTGACGTCCGGCTGCTGGTAGGCCGGGTGCAGTTCGATCTGATCGACGGCCGGCGTGACGCCGGTTGCGGCGATGATCTCGGACAGGTGCGACGGCAGGTGGTTGGAGACACCGATGCTGCGGGCTTTGCCGGCCTCGCGGATCTGCACCATCTTCTCCCACGCATTCACGTAGTTGCCGTTGGCCGGCGCGGGCCAGTGCACGAGGTACAGGTCGACGGCGTCCAGGCCCAGCTTCGCGAGACTCTCGTCGATCGCCGCGAAGGGCTCGTCTCCGGCCTGGCGGTCGTTCCAGAGCTTCGTCGTGATGAACAGCTCGTCCCGCGCGATGCCGCTGGCGGCGATGGCACGTCCGACGCCTTCCTCGTTGCCGTAGATGGCCGCGGTGTCGATGTGGCGGTAGCCGGCTTCGAGGGCGTCACTGACGATGCGCTCGGTCTGCGCGGGATCGACCTTGAAGACGCCGAAGCCGAGCTGCGGGATGGTGTGTCCGTCGTTGAGGGTGAGGAGGGGGATCGTCATGTCTCCAGCGTAGGCGGGGCCGGCGACGGTGCGGGTGGATGCCGCGGCATCCACCGGCATGGGTTGTTCTGCCCATCGCGCGCCGTCGGAGGGTTCGCTTAGGTTGTCGGGCAGGGAGGCGGACACATGAGCGACCTGAAGATCGATGTCGGTGAGGTGCTGGCGAGCGCGTCGAGCGCCGAGCGGATCGCGGGAGACTTCTCGGCATCCGAGCGCATCGCCGACGAGACGGCGGGATACACCGGCCACGACGCACTGGCAGGAAAGGTGCGCGACTTCGGCGGCAAGTGGGACATCGCCCGGGGCAAACTCGAGGAGAACCTCACCTTCATCGCCGACTACCTGCGCGCCGTCGTCGATACCTTCGAGGACCTCGACACCGAGCTCGCGGCCTCTCTCGAGCAGTCGGCGAAGGGCGATCACGCCGCCGCGAACGACCTTGACTCCGAGGTCGACAAGAGCACGGTGCCGCCGGCATCCGCTCCGACCCCGAGTCCCAGTCCCAGTCCATCGCCCGGGCCCGCCCCGACCCCGCCGGCGACGGGAGACAACTGATGGCGCTCCCCGGAAAGCCCGAGGCCCTCGCCGAGCGGGCATCGACGTACGTCTCGTCGGCGAGCCGTATCGAACGCGCCGCCGACGACCTGCGTGCGCTCGCGTACGCCAGCACGGCCCGCTCGCTCGATGCGATCCGCGAGCGCAGCGGACAGGTGGCCGGCGATCTCAGCGCCGCGTATGGACGCTACGCGGGCACGGCGAACGCGCTCGTGGAGTACGCGGCCGCCCTGCGTGAGGCCCACCGCAAGGCCGACGACGCCGACGCGAGCGAGGCCTACGCCGAGCGACACGCCGGCAGCGCCGACACGCAGGTGTCCGCGTACGACCGTCAGCTCCGCATCCTCGAGCAGTCGACGGCCCCCGCCGGAAACATCGAAGCGGCCGAGCGTCAGCTCGCCGAGGCGCGTGCTGCCGCCCGCCGCTACGACGACGCCGCGTCGGCGGCACGCGAGGCTCACGAGCAGGCGCGCCGCGACATGGAGGCCGCGGCCCAGCGTGCAATGTCGCTCATCGACAGTGCGATCGACGCCACCAACGAGAGCTGGCTCGATCGCGTCGGCAGCTTCTTCGAGGGCCTCGGCTCGTTCTTCGCCGACCTGGCGACGTGGGTCGGCGACTTCCTTCAGGATCTGTGGGACGAGCTCCAGCGGCTCGTCTCGACCGTGCTCGCCCTGGTGGGCACGGTCCTGATCCTCGCCCTCGTGTACGCGCTGCTGTCGCTCATCCCCGTGATCGGCCCGCTGATCGCTGCGCTGGTGGTCGGCCTCCTGGCGGGGTTCCTGCTCGCGAGCATCCTGTCGGACGTGCTCAAGCCCACCCCCCAGGTGAGCGAGTACGACCGCACCCGCCGGGAGAAGCGAGGCTCGCAGGGCGAGCCGACCGACCTCGCGCACGCCATCAAGGATGCGGGCTACGTCGACTCCCTCGGTCACCACACCGAAGACAGCGCCGACGAGACCGTCATCAAGGTCACGAAGGTCGTCGACGCCGACGGCGTCGTACGGTGGCGAGTCGCGCTGCCCAGCACGCAGGAGTGGCTGTCCCGGTTAAACGGCGACCAGGGCGCGGTCAACGACCTCGACAGCAACCTGGCCCTCATGCTCACCCCCCCCCTGCGCTCGCAGTACGAGCGCGCGGTCCTGCAGGCGATGCAGCAGGCCGGGGTCGGACCGGACGATCCGGTGATGCTCGTCGGCTTCAGCCAAGGCGGGATCATGGCGGGCCACCTCGCGGCCTACAACTCCGACTACAACTGGGATGCGGTCGTGGTCGCCGGCGCGCCGATCGACAGCATGCCCATCCCGTCCTCGACGACCGTCGTCTCGGTGCAGCACGACGGCGACCTGGTGCCGCGACTCGACTCGGTGATCTCCCTCGGCCGCGGCGGATATGCGCAGCAGCGGCCGAACTGGACCACCATCAACAGCCCGTCTCCCCTGGCGTTTCAGGGAGTCGGCGGCATCCACAACGCCGCCGCCTACAACTCGACGCTGCAGAGCCAGATCGATCGGGTGCCGCCCGCCACGCAGGACGACCTCAACGCGTACTTCATCGGCGACGACGACACGTACGGTTATGACACGACCTACTACTCCTGGCAGGAGAAATGATGCTCGGATCGTCTCGACTCGTCATCGCGGCCGCCGCTGCGGTGTTGGCCGTGACCGCACTCACCGCGTGCACCGGAGGCGGCGGGCCCGCCGCGTCCAGCGCATCACAGGAAGGAACCGACGTGGATCTGCAGAGCGTCTACTCCGCCATCTCGGCGGCCGACCCGGGGGTGGAGGACCCGCTGGGTACCGTGAGCACCTCCGGCATGGCGAAGACCCTGTCGGTGAGCGTGCTGGTCGCCGCCGATGAGCCGGTCACGACCGACCGCCTCGTGGCGATCTTCGTCGCGATCCGCGACACCACGTCGGCGAGCATCGAGACCGTGACCGTGATCGCGCGCGATGCCGCCGACGAGGAGAAGATCGTCGACCTCTCCACGGCGGTCGCGGGGCTCCCGAGCGACGTGACGGCGCTGTACGACGGCGGCGTCACCCTCGCCCGCGTAGACCTCGAGAAGCTGTGAGCCCGGACGCCGCCCCGGAGCTCGTGTTCCGCCTCATCGGCACCTGGTGGCCGGTGGCGCTGGACAGCGACGAGAACGCGCGGGCCTCGGCCACCGATATCGCACGCGGCACGCTCGGCACCGCCGACCAGAACGCGACACCGCGTCGCCGGATGCGCGACGACCTCGTCGATGCGGCGCGCGCCGCCCGTGACGCCCAGGGTCGGCTCCTCCTGCTCCAGACCGAACTGTCTCCGAACGAGCCGATGTCGGCGATGCTGACGCTGTTCGATGACGATCGGTTCCACATGAGCCCGTCCATCGGGACGAACCCGCAGCGCGTGCTGTCGGTGCTCGAAGAGGCTCTGCCGACCATCGCGCCCGAGATGGCCGGCACCGCCGTTCGTCGTCCGTTCACGGATGGCGAGGTGGTCCGCACGCATCGCGTGGACGAGTCCGTCGAGGTCGAGGACGGTGCGACGTTCACGAGACGGCGACTGGTCGCGCACTACTGGTACCCCGTGCCGGATTCCAAGAAGCTGAGCCTTGTCGTGCTCTCCACCCCGCTCGGAGACATCCCGAACGCCCTCCTCGCCTACTTCGATGCCATCGTCGAGGTGTCGGGGTTCCGCTCGGCGCCCGAGACCGCCGTCGACGCCGCGGGCGCCGCCGCGCGCTGACGCGCACGCAATACGATGGAGGGCTATGCCTCCCGTCGTCCCCGTGATCTCCTATCCGCCGGAGCTGCCTGTCAGCGCGGCACGCGAGGAGATCGTGCGCGCCATCGCGGGCCATCAGGTCGTGATCGTGGCTGGTGCGACCGGATCGGGCAAGACGACGCAGCTGCCGAAGATCTGCTTGGAGCTCGGGCGCACGAAGATCGCGCACACCCAGCCGCGCCGCATCGCGGCACGCACGATCGCCGAGCGCATCGCCGAGGAGCTGCACGTGCCGCTCGGCGGCGCCGTCGGCTACAAGGTGCGTTTCACCGATCAGGTGTCGGAGGACACCCAGATCGCGCTCGTCACCGACGGCATCCTCCTCAATGAGATCCACCGCGACCGCCTGCTGCGTCGCTACGACACGATCATCATCGATGAGGCCCACGAGCGCTCGCTGAACATCGACTTCCTGCTCGGCTACCTCGCGCGCGTCCTGCCCGAGCGCCCCGACCTGAAGCTCATCATCACGTCGGCGACGATCGATCCGGAGAGCTTCGCGAAGCACTTCGCGGATTCCGCGGGTACACCCGCCCCGATCGTCGAGGTCTCCGGGCGCACCTACCCGGTCGAGATCCGCTACCGCCCGCACGTCCCCGACACCCCGACCTCCGCGCGAGACCCGAAGGACACCCCGACCGCCGCGCGAGACCCGAAGGGCCGAGTCGAAACGCCCACCGACGGTGACGACGTCGACGCGCTGATGGCGGCGCTGCGCGAACTCGACCGCGAGGCCGACGGCGACGTGCTCGTCTTCCTTCCCGGTGAGGCCGAAATCCGCGACGCGATGGATGCCATCCGCGGCATGTACGCGAAGGACGCCCGTCCCACCGAGGTCCTCCCCCTGTACGGTCGGCTCTCCGCCGCCGAGCAGCACCGCGTGTTCGAGCGCTCCACGCTCGCCGGCGTGCGTCGCCGCGTGATCCTGGCGACGAACGTCGCCGAGACGAGCCTCACCGTTCCCGGCATCCGCTACGTCATCGATGCGGGCACGGCGCGCATCTCGCGCTACAGCGCGCGGTCGAAGATCCAGCGACTGCCGATCGAGGCCGTCTCGCAGGCGTCGGCGCAGCAGCGTTCCGGCCGCGCCGGACGCACCTCGAACGGCATCGCGATCCGCCTCTACAGCGAGGACGACTTCCTCTCACGGCCCGAGTACACCGAGCCCGAGATCCTCCGCACCTCGCTGGCGTCGGTGATCCTGCAGATGCTCGCCCTCGGCTTCGGCGACATCGAGGACTTCCCGTTCCTGACGAAGCCCGACAGCCGCGGCGTGAAGGCGGCGTTCGACCTGCTCAGCGAACTGCGCGCCGTCTCGCCGTCGCGCCGGCTCACCTCCCTCGGACGGGAGATCGCCCGCCTGCCGATCGACCCCCGGTTCGCGCGCATGCTCATCGAGGCGCGCCGCCTCGAGGTGCTGCCCGACGTGCTCGCGATCGTTGCCGGACTCTCCATCCAGGACGTCCGCGAGCGACCGTCGGCCGAGGACCCCGGAGCCCGCGAGCAGGCGGACCGGCTGCACGCACGCTTCACCGATCCGACGAGCGACTTCCTCACCCTTCTCAACCTCTGGAACCACCTGCAGGAGCAGCAGCGCGACCTCGGCTCCAGCGCCTTCCGACGCCTGTGCCGCAGTGAGTTCCTCAACTACGTCCGCGTGCGCGAGTGGGCCGACGTCCACCGACAGCTGCGCCAGCTCATGGGTGTGAAGACGGGCTCGACCTCCGACGGCGCCGCCGCCGACCCCGCGCGCGTGCACCGGGCGATCCTGGCCGGTCTGCTCTCGCACATCGGCATCCTCGACACCCGCTCCGTCGGTGTCGCCAAGAGCACCGGGGGCGACAAGCGAAAGCCGATCGCGACCTTCCGCGGGGCGCGTGGGGCATCGTTCGCGATCTTCCCCGGTTCGGGGCTGCGCAAGGCGACCCCCGACGCGGTCATGGCGGCCGAACTCGTCGAGACGTCGCGCCTGTTCGCCCGCACGGTCGCGGCGATCGATCCGGCCTGGGCGGAGGAGCTCGCCGGAGATCTCGCGCACCGCCAGCTGAGCGATCCGCACTGGTCGAAGGATGCCGGGGCCGCCGTGGCCGCGGAGAAGGTCACCCTGTTCGGCGTCGAGATCATCCCGCGCCGCCGCGTGCAGCTGGCCCGCATCGACCGCCCACTCGCGCGGGAGCTGTTCGTGCGGCACGCGCTCGTGGACGGCGACTGGAACAGCCAGCACCTCGACAAGCGCCTCACCGCGTTCGAGCGGCGGAACCTCGACCTGCGCCGCCGTCTGGAGAAGGTGGAGGAGCGGGAGCGCCGCCGCGACATCCTCGTGGGCGACGAGGCCGTGTTCGCGTTCTACGACTCACGCCTGCCGCACGACGTGTTCGACGCGCGCTCGTTCGAGACCTGGTGGCGTGACGCCTCCGGCCGCACGCCGCGGCTGCTCGACATGACCGAGGCGGACCTGCAGGGCGACGCGTCACGCTCGGACGAACGCGCGTTCCCGGGACGCTGGCAGCAGGGCGACCAGGTGCTCTCGCTCGCGTACCGGTTCGAACCGGGTAGCCCCGAGGACGGCGTCAGCGTGGTCGTGCCGCTCCCGCTGCTGGCGGCGCTTCGCCCCGACGGTTTCGACTGGCAGGTGCCGGGACTGCGGTCGGAGCTGATGACGGCACTGTTGAAAGCGCTGCCGAAGGCGATCCGCAGGCACGTGGTGCCCGCCGCCGACTGGGCTGCGAAGCTCGGCGACGACCTGGCGTCGGCCGGGCCCGAGCACCACGACGGCCTGCCGCCCCAGTCGCTGCGCAGCGCTCTCGCCGCCCGCATCCAGCGCGTGGCGAACCAGCCCGTGACCGCCGACGAGTTCGACCTCGAGCGGGTGCCCGCACACCTTCTGATGACGTTCCGGGCCGTCGATCACCGCGGGCGCACGGTCGGCACCTCCCGCGACCTCGCCGAGCTGCAGCGCCGACTCGCCGGCCGCGCCCGCGAACAGGTCGCCCGCACGCTCACGCGTGAGCAGCAGCCCGCCGGGCGCGTCGCCCGAGCCTCAGGGGTGTCCACCTCGGGGATGTCTTCCCGCGACGCGTCGGCGACGGCATCCGCCCCGGGGGCACCGCAGATCGTCGAGCGCGACGGCATTCTGACGTGGGATCTCGGCACGCTGCCCGAGGTCGTCGACACGAAGGTCGCCGGCGGCGTCGTGCGCGGCTATCCCGCGCTGGTGGACCAGAAGGATGCCGTCGCCCTGCGCATCGAGTCCACTCCCGAGCGTGCCGCACGCCTCTCGCACGCCGGTGTCCGTCGCCTGCTGCTGCTCGCCGTACCCTCGCCGAGCGCGTACGTGCTCGAGCATCTGACCGCTCCCGAGAAGCTCTCGCTCGCAGCGTCACCCTACCCGTCCGCGAAAGCGCTCATCGAGGATGCGCGCGTCGCCGTCGCGGACGCGGTGATGGCGCGCGTCGCCCCGGGCGGTGTCCGCACGCCCGAGCAGTTCGCCGCCGTGCGCAACGCCCTGTCGTCGGCCGTGGTCGACGAGCTGTTCCAGGCGGTCTCTCTGACGGCACGCATCCTGACGCTGCAGCGCGACGTCGAGCGTGCCGTGAAGTCGCAGAACGCCATGACGCTGCTGGCTGCACTCGGCGACGTGAAAGCACAGCTCAGCGGGCTCATCTACCCCGGATTCATCGCGCGCACCGGCCTCGATCGACTGCGTCATCTTCCCCGCTACCTGCAGGGCGCCCTGGAGCGGGTGCGTGCACTCGCCGACAATCCGGGCCGGGATCGCCAGCGTCTGACCGAGTTCGAACGCGCGGCGGCGCTCTACGCGGACGCCGGCGGTGCGCTCCCCCTTGCCGCCGATGCGCCGCCCGCGATCGCGCACGCACGCTGGCTGCTCGAGGAGTACCGCGTGAGCCTGTTCGCCCAGGCGCTCGGCACCGCCGAGCCCGTCTCGCTCCCCCGCATCACGAAGGCGCTCTCCGCCTGACCCCACCCGCCGTGCGCGTCCCGATCTCCGCGGAGCGCGTCCCCATTCCCGCGGAGCGTGTCCCGATTCCTGCCGGGTGAGAGCGCTCCCAACAGCACAGAGTGGGACATGCAGCGGGAGAGGGGCGGGCGCAGAAAGCGTCAGCTGGCTCGGATGAGGGCGAGATAGAAGCGGATGCCGTTCAGCCACGACTCGACGCGGATGCGCTCGTTGTGGGCGTGCAGCGCGTCGCGCTCGGCCCGCGTGAGGTGGAAGGGCGTGAAGCGGTAGACGTGCGCGCTGATCGCCGTGAACCAGCGGCTGTCGCTCGCCCCGAGCTGGATGTACGGCGTCGTCACGATGTCGGTGCCGAGGGCGTCGTGGACGGCGGTCGCGATGCGCCGCCACGGCTCGCCGCGCCAGGGCGAGACCGGCGAGGGGTCGGAGCCGTGGCGCACCTCGATCTCGACGGCGGGGTCTGCCACGATGCGGCGGATCCGCGCCGTCGCCGAGGCGACGGTGTCGCCGGTCAGCAGGCGGATGTTGATCGAGGCACGCGCCGTGGTCGCGAGCACGTTTTCGCCCGGGGCGCCCGACAGCTCGGTCGCGACGGCCGTCGTCCGCACCATCGCGTTCAGTTCGGGCCCGAGGCGCGCGAACACCCGCGCGACCAGCGGGGCGAGCGCTCCGAGATTCGCGAAGACGGTGCGCAGCGGCTGTGCGGCGTGCGGCGCGAGCGTCGCGAACAGAGCGCGCACGGGCGGGGCGATGCGGGCGGGGAACGGATGCCGCTGCACGCGATCGATCGCACGGGCGAGCCGCGCCGTCGCGGGGAAGGCGGGCGGCGTGGACGCGTGCCCTCCGCTCCCGCGCGCGGTCAGCCGCAGCGTCAGCACGCCGCGCTCGGCGACCCCGACCATCGCGGTCGGCACCGCGACCCCCGGCACCGCACCGTCCACGACCGCGCCGCCTTCATCGAGCACCAGACGCGGCGTGACCCCGCGTTCGCGCAGCAGCGCCACGATCGCGCGCGCGCCTCCGCCCGCCGTCTCCTCGTTGTGGCCGAAGGAGAGATAGACGTCGTGGGTGGGCGCGTAGCCCTCCGCGGCGAGTTCCTCCACCGCCTCCATGATCGCCACGAGCGCGCCCTTGTCGTCGATGGCGCCGCGCGCGTGGATCTCGGCATCGACACCTTCACCGACCACCTCGGCCCCGAACGGCGGGTGGTCCCATTCCTCTTCGACGACGGGGACGACGTCCATGTGGGCCATGAGTACGAGCGGATCCGCCGCGCCGCCGCTGCCGGCCCAGTGGAACAGCAGGGAGTAGCCGTCGACGACCTCACGCTCGAGAGCGGCGTGCGCTGTCGGATACAAGCGCGCCAACGTGTCGATGAAGCGCGTGAACGCCTCCGCATCCACGAGGCGCTCATCGGCGTGCGAGACGGTCGGAATCTGCAGCAGCTCACGGAATCGGGCGATCGACGCCTCGGTGTCGGCACTCACGGCTCGAGCCTACGCGCGCGCGGCTAGGCTCGTCGCATGACCGACAACGCCCCCGGCACGACCGTGCCGACCGCGCCCATCCGCTGGGGAATCCTCGCCACGGGCGGCATCGCCCATGCGTTCACAAAGGACCTGCGGACGGCGGGTCTCACCGTCACCGCGGTCGGATCGCGCCGTCCGGAGTCGGCGCGCGCGTTCGCCGCCGACCATGACATCCCCCACGCGCACGGGTCGTACGAGGAGCTCGTCGCCGACCCCGACGTCGACATCGTCTACGTCGCCTCGCCGCACAGCCACCACCGGGAGCACGCGATCCTCGCGCTCGAGGCCGGTAAGCACGTTCTCATCGAGAAGGCCGTGACCCTGGATGCCGATGAGGCCATCGCGATCCGTGACATCGCCGCCGGGCGCGAACTGCTGGCGATGGAGGCGATGTGGACGCGGTATCTGCCGCACATGGTCCGCATCCGTGAGCTCATCGCCGACGGCACGCTGGGCGAGGTGCGCGCCGTCATCGCCGACCATACGCAGTCGCTTCCCACCGACCCGGCGCATCGATTGAACGCGCTCGAACTCGGCGGAGGCGCCCTCCTGGATCTCGGCATCTATCCCGTCTCCTTCGCGTGGGACGTGCTCGGGCCGATGACCGAGATCCGTGCCGTGGGCCGCCTCGGCGGCACCGGAGCCGACACCGAGGTCGCGATCGCCGCCGTCCACGCGGGCGGCGCGGTCTCGTCGATCGCGACCAGCTCGCGGGCCGCCGGCCCGAACACGGCCCACGTGGTCGGTACGAAGGCGCGGATCGACGTCGATCGCGTCTGGTACGAGCCCACCTCCTTCCGGGTCACCGCGACCGACGGCACCGTGATCGAGGAGTACCGCGGCGACGTCGATGGCCGCGGTATGCAGTTCCAGGCCCGCGCCGCCGAGCGGTTGCTGCGGGAGGGGCGCACCGACAGCGACCTGCTGCCGTTCGCGGAGTCGATCGCGATCATGCACGCGCTCGACGACGTGCGAGGCCAGCTCGGCGTGACCTACCCGAAGGAGCGCTGACATGGTCGAACTGCAGGGCAACCGCGTCGCCGTCTACCTCGACTTCGACAACATCGTCATGAGTTGGTACGACCGCGTGCACGGGCGCAACTCCTACGCCGCCGACCGCCAGAAGATCATCGCCGACCCCGATGCCCCCGAGATCGCACAGCGTCTGAAGGATGCCACGATCGATGTCGGGGCGATCATCGACTACGCGGCGTCCTTCGGCACTCTCGTGCTTACGCGTGCCTACGCCGACTGGTCGTCGCCGGTCAACGCGCTCTACCGTTCGCAGCTGGTGGCCCGCGCCGTCGACCTCGTGCAGCTGTTCCCCGCGGCGGCGTACGCGAAGAACGGCGCCGACATCCGCCTGGCGGTCGACACCGTCGAGGACATGTTCCGCCTGCCCGACCTCACCCACGTCGTGATCGTCGCCGGCGACAGCGATTACGTGCCGCTCGCGCAGCGGTGCAAGCGTCTGGGTCGCGTCGTGGTGGGTGTCGGCGTGGCCGGCTCGACGGCCAAGTCGCTCGCAGCGGCGTGCGACCAGTTCGACTCCTACGACTCGCTGCCCGGAGTGGTGCTGCCCGCGTCGGCTGCGGGCCAGAAGAAGGCGGATGCCGCCGCCACCTCGGCCCCCTCCTCGTCGCGCCGGCGCAAGAAGACCGAAGACCCGACGGCGGAGCTTCTGCGGCGTGCCCTGCGCCTGGAGCAGGAGCGCACCGACGACGAGTGGGTGCACCTTTCGGCGGTGAAGAACCTGCTCAAGCGCATGGATCCCTCCTTCAGCGAGAAGGCCCTGGGCCACCGGTCCTTCTCCGACTTCGTCAAGGCCTACCCCGGCGTCGCCGACATCGACGAGACGACGAACATCGTGCGCGTGCGTCCGCACTCCGGCGACG
Source organism: Microbacterium sp. MRS-1 (assembly GCF_000585455.1). Classification (NCBI taxonomy): domain Bacteria; kingdom Bacillati; phylum Actinomycetota; class Actinomycetes; order Micrococcales; family Microbacteriaceae; genus Microbacterium; species Microbacterium sp. MRS-1. The sequence goes on along the minus strand of NZ_JAUF01000054.1, from coordinate 5,319 downwards.
ACGGCGCGGCCGACGGGAGCTGATGCCCGTCGGCCGCGCCGCGACCGCCCTCAGGCGGCGAGCGGGATCACGCCGACCAGCACGCCGACGGCGAGCATCGCCAATGAGAGGCGCGTGCCATCTCGACGGGCGCGATGCCGAAGTGCGAGGCGCTTTCCTCACCGTCGCCGACTCCGGCGCCGGTGTGGACGCCGGAATGGACGCCGAAGCGGATCTCTTCTCGCGCGGGCGTCGACCCGCTCCCGATGCCGACCGGGCGCACGGACTCGGCGTCGGCCTTCCCTTGTCGCGCGAGCTGGCGCGCCGCCGTGGGGGCGATGTCTGGCTCATCGAGGGCGCGGGAACGTCCGCGCTCACGGGGGCGGTGTTCGGTGCCCGGTTGTGCGGCGTTCTGGGAGATGCCCTCGGTGATGGCTCCTCCGACGCCGGACCCGTACCCGATCGATTCATCGACCGAAGGGATCCCCCTCATGACCACTCCCCTTCGCGTCCTCGTCGTCGACGACGACTTCCGCGTCGCCGGGCTGCATCGCGAGATCGTGGCCGAGCGCCCCGGCTACCACGCCCTCGCACCGGTGCGCACGCTCGCCGACGCGACCGCCGCCGTCCGCACAGAACACCCCGATCTTCTGCTCGTCGACGCGTACCTGTACGACGGCGACCGGATCGCATTCGTCCGCGAGAACCCGATCGACGCCTTCGTGCTCTCGGCCGCGACCGACGCGCTGACGGTGCGCCGCGCCCTGCGCGCCGGCGCCCTCGGCTACCTCGTCAAGCCGTTCGAGCGGCGCGCCCTCGTGGACGTCCTCGATCGCTACGCGCGCTTTCGCAACGTGCTCGACGAGGAGCGCAGCGTGTCGCAGGACGAGATCGATCGAGCGCTCGGCATCCTGCACGCGGGCGGCGACACGTCGTCAGTGTCACGATCGGCGACCGAGCGGGTGATCCTGGGCGCGCTCGGCGACGACGAGTCCTCGGCGGCGGAGATCGCCGATCGGGCGGGTGTCTCGCGCGCCACTGCGCAGCGCCACCTCGCGGCGTTGGCGACCCGCGGGATCGTGGACGTGCGTTTGCGCTACGGCACCACGGGGCGCCCCGAGCACCGGTACGTGCGTCGACGCGCATAGCCGAGCCTGCGTGCGCCCGTCGGTGCACGCGTGCACAGGCACTATGCAGCGCTGAACCTTGTACCTGAATCACTTTTCAGGTAGCGTCCACGGCGCGGCATCCCTCGTCGCATCGCGCTCTACAAGGAGGTATCAGCGCATGGTTTCAGCGACCGCTTCGCACCGCACGCCCCCGCAGTCCGGTCTCCGCCGCGTCGTCAGCGCCTCGATGCCCGGCACGATCGTCGAGTGGTACGAGTTCTTCCTCTACGCCACCGCGGCCACGCTCGTGTTCAACCTGATCATGTTCCCGCCGTCCGACGATCCGTATGCGGGCATCATCGCGGCATTCGTCACGTATGCGGTCGGGTTCGTCGCCCGCCCCCTCGGCGGCATCGTCTTCGGTCATTTCGGCGACAAGTACGGTCGCAAGAAGCTGCTGCAGCTGGCCATCGTCCTCGTCGGGGTGGCGACCTTCCTCATGGGGTGCCTGCCGACCTTCCAGCAGGTCGGCTACTGGGCCCCGGCGCTGCTGGTGCTGCTGCGCTTCGTCCAGGGCTTCGCCGTCGGTGGCGAATGGGGCGGCGGCGTGCTGCTGGTCGCCGAGCACTCCCCCGACAAAACCCGCGGCTTCTGGGCGTCGTTCCCCCAGGCGGCTGTGCCGATCGGCAACCTCGTCGCGACCGTCGTGCTGCTCGTGCTCAGCCGCACCCTGTCCGCGGAGGCGTTCCTCGCCTGGGGCCGGCGGGTCGGGTTCTGGCTGTCGGTGGTGATCGTGGCGATCGGCTACTACATCCGCACCAAGATCAGCGATGCGCCGATCTTCCTCGAAGCGCAGAAGGAGGCGGAGGAGCACAAGCACGACCGTTACGGCGTGTTCGAGGTCGTCCGCCGCTATCCGCGCGGCGTGCTCACCGCGATGGGTCTGCGCTTCGCGGAGAACATCATGTACTACCTCGTGGTCACCTTCTCGATCACGTACCTGAAGATCGCGTTGGACGTGAACACCGCCGAGATCCTCGGCATGCTGGTGATCGCCCACATCGTCCACATGATCGTCATCCCGCTGGTCGGCGCCCTCGCCGACCGCATCGGCCGAAAGCCGGTGTACGCGATCGGCACGGTCGGAGCAGCGGCCTGGGGCTTCATCGCCTTCCCGATGTTCAACACGAAGGAGCCGGCGATCATCATCCTGGCGATCTGCCTGGGCCTGGTGATCCACTCCTTCATGTACGCCCCTCAGCCGGCGATCATGTCGGAGATGCTCCCGACCCGCATGCGGTATTCCGGCGTCTCGCTCGGCTACCAGGTGACGTCCATCGTCGCCGGCTCGCTCGCGCCGATCATCGCGACCGCCCTGCTGTCGGCCTCGGGCAGCTACATCCCCGTCGCACTGTATCTGGCTGTCGCCGCCGCGATCACGTTCATCGCGGTCGTCTCGATGCGCGAGACCAAGGGCAGCTCCCTGCACGATCTCGACCGCGTGGATCGCGAGCGCCTGGTCGCCGAGACGGGCACGGTGCGGGTGCCGCCCACGCGCTGAGCACGTGAAAGGGAGGGGGTGGATGCCGCGGCATCCCCCCCCTCTCGTCTCAGTCGCGGGTCGCGAGCAGCGCCCAGGCGACCAGCAGCGGCTGGAAGAGCAGGCGCGTCAGACGAGCGGCATCGCTGTCCAGGCCGAAGGCCGGACGCCGATCCATGGCCTGCGCGATGTTGCCGGGGAAGATCGCGATGAAGAACGCGGCGAGGAGGGAACCGACGCGCCTGCGCTCCTTCGGCAGCACGATCAGAGCAGCTCCGAGCATGATCTCCACCGCGCCGGAGGCGACCACCACGCCGTCCTTATCGATCGGCAGGACATCAGTGACGAGGTCGGGGACCTGCGCTTGGAACTCCCGACGAGCCCAGAACAGGTGGGACAGGCCGGCGAACATCATGCCGGCGGCCAAGAGCCATCGCGCGAAGGTCTTCATGAGGCCAGTATGCTCCGCCTCGATAGGCTGGAGGCATGAGCGACGGAGCACCACGAGCGATCCGGCGCCTGCCCGACGGCACCGTCAAGCAGATCGGCCCCCTCACCGGCACGCGGGTCTGGACGGTTCCGGGTCGGGCGAACCGCCCCCTCAGCGCACCCCGCGAGGATGTGCACCGCCTCGGGCCCGGTGAGGATCGACGACTCTGCGCGTTCTGCGTCGATCGCTACCTCGAGACCACGCCCGAGAAGGCGCGACTGGTGGGCCCGCGTTTCGAGGAGGAGCGCCGGGTACCCGCGCACGCGCTGAACGACTCCGTCGCCGAGTTCCGCCGCTTCGGCAACCTGTTCGAGATCGTGTCGGCCGAGTACTGGCGCGAGAACCACGGCTACCGCCAGCCGGCGCAGATCGTGCAGTGGGCCGAGGAGTACCTGTCCGATCCCGTCGGACGCGTGCACATGGAAAAGCTCGCCGAGATTCGCGCACGCGCAGCCGGTACCGAAACCAGCCTCGAGGAAGCGGCACTGGACCTGCTCGGCGGATCCCACGACGTCGTCGTCGCCCGGCGTCACGTCGTCGAGGGCGCGACCACGGATGCCGAGCTGGCATCGTCGGGAACGCTGAGCCCCGACGAGCATGCAGCCTACGTCGCCTTCACCGTGCAGGCGCTGGCGGAGATCCAGGCGGCGCAGCCGCACGCCGCGTACGTCAGCGTCTTCCAGAACTGGCTGCGGCCGGCGGGCGCCTCCTTCGAGCACCTCCACAAGCAGCTCGTCGCGATCGACGACCACGGCCCGCAGGTCGATCACGAGCTGCGCCTGCTCTCGCACGACCGCGGCCTGTATCAGCACGAGATCGCCGATCTGGCCGTGTCCGAAGGACTCGTCGTCGCAGCGACGGACGGCGCCGTCGCTTTCGCCGGCGTCGGTCACCGTTACCCGGCGTTCGAGATCTTCTCGACGTCGGCCGCGAACCTGCCCCAGGAGCACACGGATGCCGAGCGGCGCGCCGTCTCCGACCTGCTGCACGCGCTGCATGCGGCGACGGGCGTGCACGTGCCGACCAACGAGGAGTGGCACTACCGGCCGCCCGGTGCGCCGTGGCCCATGCCCTGGCGGGTGGTGCTCAAGTGGCGCATCTCCACTCCCGCCGGATTCGAGGGCGGCACGAAGATCTACGTCAACACGATCGATCCGTGGGAGCTGCGCCGGCGCACCGTCGCCGGACTGCAGGAGCTGCGCGAGGCGGGACGGCTGGCCGACGGCATCCGCATCGGCGATGAGTGCACACCAGCAGATGCCGTCTTGCGTTACGCGGAGGGTTCGTGAGCATGCCGTTCGAGCTGCTTCGACGCGCGCCCGACGTCGAGGGCGAGGGGCTCGGTGCGGTGGATGCCGCCGACCGCCTGATCCTCGACGAATCGGCCGCTCTGCGCGCCGGAGCCGGGGCCGGTCAGATCGCCGTCATCGGTGACGCGTACGGCGCCCTCGCCCTCGGTGCCGCTCACGACGGCGCCACCGGGGTGCGCGTGCACCAGGACGCCCTCCTGGGCGAACGGGCACTGCACGCCAACGCCGTCGCGCTGGGGCTGACCGAGCAGGTCTCCTCCGGCCCGCTGAACGCGGCTCTCGTCACCGGCGCGCGCGTCGTGCTGATGCGCCTGCCGCGCGCGCTGGACGCCCTGCGCGATATCGCCGGACTGATCGCGGCGCACGCGGCATCCGACGTCGTCGTGGTGGCCGGGGGTCGCATCAAGCACATGAGCGTCGCGATGAACGAGGTGCTGCGCGCATTCTTCACCACGGTCGATGTGACTCACGCCCGCCAGAAGTCGCGGCTGCTGATCGCCCGGGGCCCGCACGACGGCCGCGACCCGCTGCCCGCGGCGTCGCGTGTCGACGAGCTGGAGGTGCGCGCCTTCGGCGGGGCCTTCGCGGGCGCACGCTTGGACATCGGCACCCGGGCACTGCTGGCGGCGCTCGACGCCGCGCCCCACGCTCCCCGAGGCGGCAGCAGCGAGGACCCCTGGATCGATCTCGCCTGCGGCACCGGCATCGTGGGCGCCTGGCTCGCGCGGCGGCATCCGTCCGCGTATGTGTACGCGAGCGACCAGTCGGCCGTCGCGGTCGCCTCCGCGCGGGCGACGGCTGCGGCCAACGGCCTGGCCGACCGTGTGGCGGTCGCCCGCGCCGACGGGCTGGAGGAGCGCGCCGACGCCAGCGCGTCATTCATCGCGCTGA
>NZ_JAUF01000053.1:0-3459 GCF_000585455.1 Microbacterium sp. MRS-1 | reverse complement strand
GTCGCGTCACCGTTCAAGACTCACCCACCGAGGAGCGGAACCTCTTGATCAACACGCCCTAGGGCGATCAACAGCTCGCGCGACACGTCGCTCGCGATTGTTGCGTCGAGAGTGGCCAGATACCGAGAGACCAGTGGTGCCGCGAAGCTTGTTCCCTGGACATCGCCAGGCTGGCCAAACGAATCGACGGCGCGAAGCCCGCTGGTCTCCCTACCGCTGGAGGGTGTACCGCCACCGACTGCTGCGAAGTCGGGCTTCTGTGCTGATGGCACCATCGTGCCCCGCCGGGAGTATCGTGTGGGAGCTCCTTCAATTCCGAGGAGCATTCCTGGAGGATTGACGCTCGCAACTGTGACGTTCGTGATCGACTCCGCCGGTGGGTGCATGCCATCGTCGACTTGGACTCGAGCCAACATCGCGAGCGCATCTTCAGTGCGCGGCGGCCATTCCTCACGCTCTTCGATGGCGCTGAGATTTCCGGCGGAAATGACGAACACTACGTCGAGGTCGACCGCTATCTGATCGAGTCCTTCGGCGGCGAGACTGTATGGAGAGCCGCCTGGCGCGCGACGCAGGTTGTACGAAAGATTGAAAACGCGGGCACCAGTTTCCGACTTCGCCCGATCGACGCTCGCGCGCACTTCGTCGAGAAAATCGTCTAGCGAGGCGTAGTAGAGATCGCGATATGCCCTTCCCGGAAAGAGGTCGAGGTCGTAGACGCGACAGTCTTCGCTCGGCGGGAGCAGGCCAGGGTTGAGGGCACTCCCCAGCGCCACAAGCGACGCGATCCGCGTGCCATGATTTACCTGGTCGAGCCCACGATGTTCAGCCGCGACAAGCCCAGCCCGTCCAACAACGTAGTGGGATGAGTTCGCGAACGGTCCAGCGACGCCGCCGTCGATGACGCCGACCACGGCTCTGTCAACCGAACCCAACGACGGCACTGGGAGTTGAGCATCCTCAGAGGAGCTAGTCACCGTTCCATCGTTTGGCTCAATGATGTCCTGAAGTCGAACTCGCTTGACCGCCTCGCTCGTTTCGAAGAGCCGAATGGATTCGCGAATTAGATTCTCAGACCGGAGGATGCGCCCAGCAGGGGGCTTGAGTCTAAGTTCTGGCTGAGGACTCGCCTCAAATAGGACCCGCGTCGTTGGCGACGCGGAATCCAGTCGAACCAGGTCCGGCCTGCTCCGAGCTACGGCTGCCAACCTCAGAACCTCGCGGGCTGATGCCTCCCGCATCTCGCCTTGGTTCGGAAGATCAAGTAGGTCGACGACGAGCTTCCCCGACGTGTCCTGAGAGAGCCAAGCGACGGCGTCATCAAGTGAATACCCTCGTGCATCAGAAGGACTCCACTCTCGAATGTGCTCGATGGCGGAGCTCTCACTGCGGGCGGGGCTTGGTGAGTACACCGACACGCCGCGAGCGTTGGTGCGCCACATGACTTCGGTCTCCGCGCGTTGTACTTGGCCCATCACCTCCGCGAGCGCGACAGGCGAGAGCGCGAAGATGAGTTCGCCGTAGTTGCCAGTTCCGACGTGTGAGGCCCGGCGAGGTGTGAACAGTGAGCGAAACGGCCGGTGTGATTTGGCTAGGGCGTCGGGCCGCATCTGAACCGTGACGTTTACCCGCTCGCGTTCAGAGCGTCGCTGCAAGATGCCGGCAAGCGCGTCCAATAGCGAGCTCTGGTGCGCGACGAATTCATCGTTGTGTCCCTTGTAGAAGTCCTTCCCAGCACCGCCGCCCTGCGGCGTGCGGCGAGCCTCACGGAACGACTGTGGGTTGAGAACAATCTGGACAGGTCCGTCGGCCATTTCAGACCCGCGATTCTTCCGCCGGGCTCAGCCATCGACCGATGGTCTTGCGATCTCGGTTGAACAAACTGCCGAGATCACCGAAGCTCAGTTCGGGGAGCTGCTGATGAAGGGCGGCCGCCAGTTGCGCATCGGGTCGCGCCATCTCTTCCCTTGTTCCGATTCCGGTTGACCCCGCCGCGAGCCGGAGCAGGCCAATCTTGCTCTCCGTAGCCGTCTTCGCAAGCACTGATGACTTGAGATAGGAGATCGCGAGCGTTCGAACATCCGCTCCGGAGCGCCCTTCGGTCAACTGCGCGATTACCGAGGCGAGAGCCTCGGGTTCTTCGGTGTCAGATACGTGGCTGAGTGCGATCTGGAATCGTGTCGACGCATCCGGCAAACCAAGGTGAACTTGGTGTTCAAAACGTCGCCAGACGGCTGTATCTAGGAGTTGCTCGTGATTGGTGACAGCAACGGTGAGACCAAACTGAGCTCGCTTGTCGAGATTCTGTAGCAGCGCGTTGACGACGCGCTTAATCTCACCGACCTCGTTCGCATCGTCTCGCACCTTGGCGACAGCGTCGAACTCGTCAAGGATCAGAACGCACTCATAGCGATTGCAGAAGTCAAATAATGCCCCGAGATTGCGGGCAGTGTTGCCGAGAAGCGATGAGATGAGACCGTCGAGTCTGGCAACTACAGCGGGGAGCCCGAGCCGAGTCGCGATGGCGCGGGCGAGCGAGGTCTTTCCGGTGCCCGGAGGACCGTAGATGAGTAAGGTTCTGCTCACGGGCAGGTCGTGCTCAAGCAGCTCTTCCTCGTGCCTCCACTCGTCGAGGAGTGACTCATAAGCCGTCTCCGCCTGCGGAGGCAGAACCGGCAGAGGTGAGATCGAGTCGGGCATGGCGACTTCGCATAGTGGAGCGCCTGACTCTCGATCAACGGGCAGGGCTGTCCGCACCCCCAAGCGCTGACCCTTTGTTGTGTGTCGAATGTCGCCGCTTGCGGAGGACTCCAAGCTCATGGGTTCAACCGCCTGGCGCTGTGCGCTACGGGTGAGGAGCGAACGCAACGACCGGGCGCTCTTGTCGTCGCCGCCCTCGGCGAGGCGTTGGATCAGTCGTTCTACTTGGCGCGTAATGGCAGCCTGATCTCCGCCGAGCGATGTTCGTACCAGCGCCTGAACGACGTCGAAGTTCTCCATGGGGACATCGTAAGGCTCGCATGGGACATCCATCGCTTGTGACGGGACATTAGCCGATCACGGAAGGGCATTTTTCGCTCGCAGGGGGACACCCGTGTGGATCTCCTGGCGTGGGGAGGCCGCGCACCGGTCGCTCCAGTCCTTTTGCGGTCCCCCGCCTGTAGGCGAGCGGTCGCCCCATCGGCTTGCAGAGGCAAGACGGAGAACCATGCGCCACACCCCCCTCCGCCCTCCAGCAACGTGCCGCAGGCGCTTGTGCGGACTGCGCGGGGGACGCGGCGAGGGATTCTACGACCACCGATTCGCTGAGCAGGCTGAGTCCGCAACGATGGGCCCATCTTCTGAGTCTGTGACCCTCGCCCGCACGCGCCAAGCCTCACGATCGCCGCGGGAACTCGGGGCTTGACCCCTGATCTTGGACACGCTGATTCCAGCACGATGCTGGGGAAGCGAGAATCT
>NZ_JAUF01000052.1:0-27883 GCF_000585455.1 Microbacterium sp. MRS-1 | reverse complement strand
TCTCGCGACACACCTCAAGGATCGCCCACCCGCCCCACAACAGCATTTAGCAACACGGCCTAGAGCCGTTCGATGATGGTGGCGTTCGCCATGCCCCCGCCCTCGCACATGGTCTGCAGTCCGTACCGTCCGCCGGTGGACTCGAGGTGCGCGAGGAGCGTACCGAGAAGTCGCGTGCCGCTGGAGCCGAGCGCGTGCCCGAGGGCGATCGCCCCTCCCCAGGGGTTGAGCTTGGCGGCATCCGCGCCGAGTTCGGCAGCCCACGCGAGCGGCACCGGGGCGAACGCCTCGTTGACCTCGTACGCGTCGAGATCGTCGATCGTCAGGCCACCGCGCTCCAGCACGCGACGTGTCGCGGGAATCGGCCCCGTGAGCATCATCAGGGGGTCGTCGCCGACGACGGCGAACGCGTGGAAGCGCGCACGCGGCGTCAGCCCCAGCTCGAGCGCCTTCTGCTCGCTCATGATGAGCACCGCGGAGGCGCCGTCGGTCAGCGGAGAAGAGTTGCCGGGTGTGATCAGCCAGTCGATCTCGGGAAAGCGCTCCGCCATGGCATCGGTGCGGAAGGCCGGCGCGAGGCCGGAAAGACCCGCGACGGTGGTGCCCGGGCGCACCGTCTCGTCGATCTCGACACCGTCGACGGCCAGCAGCTGCGAGGCGAATCTGCCCTGGACCTGCGCCTCGGCAGCGCGTTCGTGCGACTCGGCCGCGTACGCGTCGAGCTCGTCGCGCGAGAAGCCCCAGCGCGCCGCGATCAGCTCGGCCGACACGCCCTGGTTCACGAGTCCGTCGGGATAGCGCGCGTGCAACCCCGGTGAGAAGGGTGAACCGGCGACGGATGCCGCGACCCCGAGAGGCACGCGGCTCATCGATTCGACGCCGCCGGCGATGACGATGTCGTACTGTCCGGCCATGACGCCCTGCGCCGCGAACTGCGCGGCCTGCTGGCTCGATCCGCACTGCCGATCGATCGTCGTCGCCGGAACGCGCTCGTCGAATCCGGCCGCGAGCACCGCCTGACGCGCGATGTTCATCGTCTGTTCGCCGACCTGGCTGACGCAGCCGAGCAGCACGTCGTCGATCTGACGGGAGTCGAGTCCGTTGCGTTCGAGCGTCGCGCGCAGCACGTGCGCGGCGAGGTCGACGGGATGGATGCCGCTGAGCGCCCCGCCCGGCTTGCCGCGCCCCGACGGGGTGCGGACGGCGTCGACGATGACGGCGGTGCGCATGTTCATGGCATCCATCCTGTCTCCTGCCCGCGCGCGTGTCAGCACGCGCACCGGTCAGCGGCCCGCCGCCCGTCCGCGCCGTCCGCGCCCGTCAGTACGCGACGACGGGCAGCACCCCCCTCGCGCGGGAGTCGAGCCAGCCGGGGGCACCGGTGAAGGTGACCCGCACGACGTGCAGGCCGCGGCGGAGCGCCGGCAGCGTCACCGAGAACCGGCCGCGGTCGTCGGCATCCAGGGTCACCGTCGCGACGGTCGTGCCGTTGTCGGTCACGGTGACGGTGCCGACGGGCGCGCTGCGGTCGTCGGCCGTGACCTTGCCCGACACACTGACCGACGACCCGTGGCGCACGAGCAGTCGGCTCGGCTGCGCGATCACGTGGGTCGCGACCGGCTGGGCCTCGGTCAGCACCGCGACGGAGCGGGCCGGCACCGTGACGGTGCCCGTGGCGGCATCCCATGTCGTCGTCTTCACGACGGCATCCGACCCGTTCGCCTGCGCCGACGTGAGCGTGAACGAGCGCCCCGACAGCGCGGGCACGGTCTGCGTGGTCGCTTCGGGCGACGCGTTGAAGACGACGAGCGCACCGGCCAGGTCGGGATCGACGTCGGCGCCGACCGTGTCGTCGACGAGCATCGTGATCACGCCCGGCGTCGCGCCGGCGCCGCTGTTCGGGAACGACACCTTCTGCTCGATGCGGTCGGCCGAGCCGAGTCGCAGGAGGGGCACCTCGCCCCGCACCCGCAGCAGGTCGAGGGCGGATGCCTCCGCCGCGGCCATGTCCGCCGGCCCGGGCTTCAGGGCGGGGTCCGCGAGCAGCGGCTGCATGACGGCCCACTTCTCCTGGTTGTCGGCGGCCGGGGGCAGCCCCGACCCGAACGTCGATTCCTGACCGGTCCAGTCGATCCTGTTGAACCAGTCGCCCGAGTTGTAGCTGTTGCGGTCGAGCGACTTCGACCGCAGCAGCTCGGTGCCCGCGTGCCAGAACGACGGGGTCTGCGACAGCGTCACGGTCGCGAGCGACAGGGTGTTCATCCGCACCCGGTCGGCCATCGTCGTGTCTTTCGGCAGCTTCAGCACGCCGAGGTCGTACAGCGTCTCGTTGTCGTGCGCGTCGACGTAGCTGATGATCTCCTCGGGCTCGTCGGCATAGCCCGCCGCCTGCCCGTTGTAGTCGAGCTCCGCTCCCTTCTTCACGCTGCCGTCGGCGGTCGTCAGGGCGAAGTCGGCGAGGTTGCCGGCGAGTCCGAGCTTGACGAGGTCGGTCTGGTGACCGAGGTCGGCGAGCGCCTGCTCGGGGGTGCCGTTGATCGGGTCGCCGTTCGGGTCGGTCGCGAGCCCCGTGCCGTACCCCTGGCGGAAGGTCGAGCCGGCGTCGACGGGGCTGCCGCCGTGCACCGCATCGCGGAGGCGATCGCTGAACGTGCCGATGCCGGTGCCGCCGAGGTTCCCCTGCCGCGCCTGCACGAACAGGGCGTCGTCCTGCACTTCGCCGAAGTTCCAGCCCTCTCCGTAGAGGTACACCTTCTTCCCGTCGACGCCGTCCTTCTTGAGGGTCAGCTCGTCGAGTGCGGCCCGGATGGCGAGCATGTTGTCCTTCGAGTGGTGCCCCATCAGGTCGAACCGGAAGCCGTCGACCTTGTACTCCTTCGCCCACAGCACGACGGAGTCGACCATGAGCTTCTGCGCGACGGCGTGCTCGGTGGCGACGTTCTGGCAGCACGTGGAGGTCTGCACGGCGCCGTTGCCGTCGAGGCGCTGGTAGTAGCCCGGCACGACCTTGTCGAGCACCGACGTGTCCGCCTGCCCCGAGGCCGAGGTGTGGTTGTACACCTCGTCGAGCACGACCTGCAGCCCCATCTTGTGGAGCGACCCGACCATCGTCCGGAACTCGCCCACGCGCGCCCCGCCCTCGGGGTTCACCGCGTACGAGCCCTCGGGCGCCTGGAAGTGGAACGGGTCGTAGCCCCAGTTGAACCCGTCGGTGTCGGCGACCGCCGCGACGCAGGCCTGCTGCTCGGCGGAGTCGGGCGCGAACGACGCGAGGTCGCACGCGGGCACCGCCTGCTGGGCGCGGTTCTCCTCGATCGTCGCGATGTCGAACGACGGCAGCAGGTGCACCGTGTTGATGCCGGCGGATGCCAGCTGCTTCAGCTGCTGCGTGCCGGCGCTGTCCCGGGCGAAGGCGAGGTAGGTGCCGCGCTCGGTCTCGGGCACCGTCTCGTCGCCGATCGAGAAGTCGCGGATGTGCAGCTCGTAGATGGCACGGTCGACGTCGCGCGCGATCACCGGCGCCTTCGTCTTCTTCCACACCTTCGGCGCCCACGCAGGGTCGGCGAGGTCGATCGCGACCGACCGGGTCGAGTTGGCCGTGAGCGCGACCGTGTACGGGTCCGTGACCTGGTTCGTCTCGACCTTTCCGGTCGTCGGGGCGTAGACCGCGACCTCCCAGAGGTACTCGTCGCCGGTCAGCGCCTTCCCGCCCGTGACGCTCCAGGTGCCCGATGCCGAATCGAAGGATGCCTCGCGCCGCGCGGGATCGCCCGTCGCACCGGCATCCCACGTCAGGAGCGTCGCCGTCTGCGCCGTCGGCGCCCAGACGCGGAAGGTCGGCTTGGATCCGCGGAAGGAGACCCCCAGGTCGTCGTCAGCGACGGCGTCGGCGTAGAGGTCGTCGAGCACGCCCGGGATCTGCACGCCGGTGTAGGCGGTGAGCTTGCCGTCGGCACCGCGCTGCGCGACGGCAAGCTGCCCGCGTAGGAGCGTCGCGACGGCGTCGCGGTCCTGCCCCTCGACGTGCAGGGCGACGAAGCCGGAGAGAGCCGGGAAGCGCGCGCGCTGCGCGTCGGTCAGCCCGTCGCCGACGCGTGTCAGCGTCACCGGGTCGCCGTCCGTCCCGGTGACGTCGCCGTCCGAGACGGCGAGCGCCGCCGTGGCCGAGCCGTACAGCTGCCAGGTCGCACCGACGGCGGGTGCGCCGAGCTCGCCGGGCCACGCGATCGTGTCGGCGTCGATCCAGTGCGCGCGCGACTGGCCGGTGCCGGGGAGCGGCGGGTCGGCCGAGACGATCTCGAGCAGGTGCGTCGCCACGTCGTAGCGGAACGAGACGCGCTTGCCCTCGGTGGCCGAGAACGCGATGTTCGCGCCGTCGCGCGCGCCGTCGGCGCCGTAGTTCTCCGCCCAGCTGAGCCCGTGCGCGACCTTCAGCTCGTACGAGCCGGTGGGCAGCTTCGTCGTCGAGAACTCGTAGACGCCGTCGCGGTCGCCGTCGAACATCATCGCGCGCAGGCAGTCGGGCGCCCAGTCGCCCGCGCAGCCGAGCTCCGACTGGAACGAGCCTGCGAGGGTGACGACGGGGCCGTCATCGCTCGACTGCACGACCTTCGTGCGCGGGTCGAACCAGAAGGTCACCGGTCCGCCGGCGTGGCGGAGGACGAGGTTCGGGCCGCTCGCGACGCCGCCCTGGCCGTAGTTCTCGTCCCAGCTCTTCTCGGTCGCGACCTTGTACTCGTAGTCGCCGGCGGGCAGGTCGACCGTCAGCCGCCAGATGCCATCGACCTGGGTCATCTGCGCCTGATCGCAGTCGGGCGCCCAGTCGTCTGCGCAGCCCATCTCGGTGTTCAGCGACCCCGGAATGCTGACGAAGTCGTACGGCGTCGCGTCGTCGGGCTCCTCCGGCGCCGGGTCGTCGACGAGGTTCACGCGGTTGCCGACGGAGGCGTAGGTGGATGCCGCGGAGCGGCCACCGGCAGCGTCGGTCGACACGGCGCGGTACTCGACGAGCGTGCCGGCGGCGAGACCCGCGACGTCGTGGAAGACGCCGGGCGTCGTGTCCTCGGCCGTGCCGAGCGGGTGCCACTCGTCACCGCCGACGACGCGCCAGGCGAAGCTCGTCTGCCGCCACGACTGGTCGGCGGTCGCCGAGACGGCGACCTGACCCGACAGCCCCGCACCGGCGGCCGGCGCCGTCACCTCGAGGGGCGCAGGCGCAGCGGGGGCTGTCACGGCGGCGTCCGCGCGGTAGACGACCGCGGAGAGGGCGGGAACCGTGACGGCGGCCGTGGCGTCGGCGCCGGTCGTGAGCGAGCCCGTCGCGCCGTAGACACCCGTGAACGAGGCATCCGCCGTCAGCGTCGGCACCGTGACGGTCGCCTCGGATGCCGTGTTGTTGAGCGCGACGAGGTACTCGACCTTCTCGTCGGCGCCGACGCGCGAGAAGGCGTACACGCCGTCTTTCGCGTACCGCTCGATCTGCGCGCCGTCGACGAGTGCCGGATGCTGCGCGCGCAGCGCCGAGAGCCCGGCGATGTGCGTGTACAGGGCGGTGTCGGTGCCGTAGCGGTCGGCCGATCCCACCGGCGTGCCGTCGATCAGGGTCTGGTTCTGATACTCCGGCACCTCGCTCGCGAACAGGGTCTGCCGGGCGCTCTTGTCGCCGCCGGGGTCGGCCCCGGTGAAGCCCTGCTCGTCGCCGTAGTAGACGACCGGCTGGCCGCGGCTGAGGAACAGCAGGTCGTGGGCGAGAAGGTCACGCTGCTCGGCATCCGGCGTGTTCTTCAGGAAGTAGCCGATCCGCCCCATGTCGTGATTGCCGAGGAAGGTCGGCAACGCCGTCGCCGACGAGTCGGGCGTCGTGTAGCGGTCGTCGCCGGCGAACATCTTCTGCAGCACCTGCGCGTCGCCGCCCTTGGCGAAGCTCGTCGCGGCCGACTGGAACGCGAAGTCGAGCACCGAGTTCATGTCGGTGTCGCGCACGTACGGCGAGAGCACGGCGGGGTCGGCGTCGTACACCTCGCCGAACATGAAGAAGTCGGGCTTGCCCTGACTGTGCGCGTAGTCGAGCACCTTGGCCGTCCACTGCTGCCAGAACGGGAAGTCGACGTGCTTGGCCGTGTCGATGCGGAATCCGTCGATGCCGAGGTCGATCCACGACTCGTACACGTCGGCGAAGCCGTTCACGACGGCCGGGTTCTCGGTCATGAGGTCGTCGAGCCCGGAGAAGTCGCCGTACGTCGTCGACTCGCCCTGATAGGTGGAGTCACCGCGGTTGTGGTACAGCGTGACGTCGTTGAGCCAGGCCGGCACCTTCACGTTCGCCTCGGCCGGGTCGACGACGGGGGTGTACGGGAAGCTCGTGGCCGCATCCATCGTCGGGAACGTGTCGGTGCCGGCGAAGTCGGCGGGGTCGAAGGCGTTCCCCGCGGCATCGGTGTACGGCTTCGTCGCCTGGTCGATGTAGGTGTACTGGTTCTCGGCGTACGAGATGACGTCGGCGGTGTGGTTCGTGATGATGTCGAAGTAGACGTCGATGCCACGGCTGTGCGCGTCGTCGATGAAGGCCTTCAGCTCGTCGTTCGTGCCGAGGTGCGGGTCGATGCGGGTGAAGTCGGTGATCCAATAGCCGTGGTACCCGGCGCTCGCGTTCTCGCCCTCGCCCTGGACGGGCTTGTTCATGAAGCTCGGCGTCAGCCAGATCGCGTTCGTGCCGAGTCCCGCGATGTAGTCGAGGTTCGCGCGCAGGCCCGCGATGTCGCCGCCGTTGTAGAAGCCGCTCGAGGTCGGGTCGAACCCGGTGGTGAGGCGGTCGCCGGTGAGGCCGCCGGTGTCGTTCGCGGTGTCGCCGTTGGCGAACCGGTCGGTCATGACGAAGTAGAACTGCTTGCCGTCGCCGGCCTGGCGCACGGGCGCGGAGACGATCGCGTCGTCGGCAGCGGTATACCCGGATGCCAAGGTGTTGGTCTCGATCGCGATGCGGTGCGAGGTGTCGTCGTAGACGAAGCGGAGCGAGGCCGGTCCGGCGATGGTGAGCGGGATGTTCGCTCCCCCGGCCGCGCCGTCGGCGCCGTAGCTCTCGTCCCACGCGCCGTTCAGCGCGATCTTGTACTCGTACGTGCCCGCCGGCACGTCGAACGTGCGCGCGTACTGCGTGGTGCCGTCGACCGGTTCGAGCGTGGTCGCGGCGCACGCGGGATCCCAGTCGCCGGGGCATCCCAGCTCGCTCTGCAGGTCGCCGACGAGCGTGGGCACGCGATCGGCGGCGAGGGTGGGCGCGGCAGTGACGGCGACGGCGCCGGCCCCGACGAGGACGGCGGCGGCGAGCAGCGCGAACGCGCGCCGCGCGGGGGTGGACAGGGTCGTCGTCGACTGAGGCACGCGGAGCTCCCGGGGTGTGCGAGCACGGCACCGTGCCCTGAGCAGGTACCCCCGACGCTACTGGGACCGGTCACAGTTCGGTATGAGAATCCTCTCATTCAGCCATGATCCGGGTGTGAGGCATCCTCGCCCCGACCCGGTGCCGCCGGGCGCGCTGCGCCGGCGCGGGGCGGGGCGGGACGAGGATGCTTCGAGCCGGATCAGCCCTCGGCTTCGGCGGCGCGGAGCGTGATCGTCGAGGTGCCGGCCTCGTCGACGAAGCCCGCGATGTGCCGCTCGTCGGGGCCGACGTACTCCGAGAGCGGGCGGATGAGCGCGTTCGACGCGGCCTGCTCCATGATGTGCGCGGTCCAGCCGACCACCCGCGCCGCGACGAACAGCGGCGTGAAGGTCAGGGTGTCGAACCCGATCAGGTTGTACGCGGGACCCGACGGGTAGTCGAGGTTCGGGTAGATGCCCTTCCGCTCGACGAACTCGCGCTCGAGCGTCGTGTACAGCGCCTCGACGTCGGGGCGGTCGTAGTAGTCGATGAGGGTGTCGAGCGCCGCCTTCATGGTCGGTACCCGCGAGTCGCCGTGCTTGTAGACGCGGTGCCCGAATCCCATGATCTTGCGCTTCTCGGCGAGCGCGCGGTCGAGCCAGGCCTCCACCTCGTCGGCGTCGCCGATCTCGTCGAAGATGTGCAGCACGGCCTCGTTCGCCCCGCCGTGGAGCGGCCCCTTGAGCGCGCCGATCGCGCCGACCACGGCCGAGTACAGGTCGGACAGGGTCGAGGTGATGACGCGCGCGGTGAACGTCGAGGCGTTGAACGAGTGCTCCGCGTACAGGATCATCGAGCGGTTGAAGGCATCCACCACGACGTCGTCGAACTCCTCCCCGAAGGTCATCCAGAGGAAGTTGGCGGCGTAGTCGAGATCGTCGCGCGGCGCGATGAGCTCCTCGCCGCGGCGACGACGCTGACCGTACGCGACGATCGCGGGGAGGGCGGCGAACAGGCGGATCGAGCGCTCGAGGTTCTCCTCGGGCGTGCCCGTGGCGTCGAGCACCGAGCCCGTGCCGGCGAGGTCGCGGGCGCCCAGCACGCTGACCGCCGTGCGCACCTCATCCATCGGGTGCGCGTCGAGCGGCGTCAGGTCGATCGCCGCCTTCACGTCATCCTGCAGGGCGCGGTGCGCGCGCTCGGTCGACCGCAGCGCCGCGAGCTGCTCGTCCGTCGGCAGGTCGCCGTTCCACAGCAGGTAGGCGACCGCCTCGGCCGACTGGGTGGCGGCCAGCTCGTGCACGGGGTAGCCGCGGTACAGCAGCGAGTTGGTCTCGGGGTTGACCTTGCTGATCGCCGTGACGTCGGCGACGACCCCGGCGAGTCCCTTGTGAATGTCGGGCATGGTCACTCCTTCGTGATCTGAAAGTTGAAGACGCTCTGGTCGAAGTGGTTGTACGACTCGTAATCGATGAGGTCGTACAGGTCGGCGCGGTGCTGCATCTCCCCCAGCCGCCCGGTGAGGTGTCCCTCGTCGTTCAGCGTATCGAGTGCGCGACCGGCGGCGCCCATCGCCATGCGCAGCAGCGACACCGGCCAGATGACGATCTGCACCCCGGCATCCCGCAGCGCATCGACGGCGAACAGCTCGCTCTTGCCGAACTCGGTCATGTTGGCGAGGATCGGCACGTCGACCGCCTTCGCGACCGCTTCGAACTCGGCGAGATCGCGCATCGCCTCGGGGAAGATGGCGTCCGCCCCGGCATCCACCAGCGCCCTCGCGCGGTCGATCGCGGCGTCGAGCCCCTCGACGGCGCGGATGTCGGTGCGCGCCATGATGAGGAAGTTCGGATCGCGGCGCGCGTCGACGGCGGCGCGGATGCGCTGGAGCGCAGTGTCGGCGTCGACGACCTGCTTGCCGTCGAGGTGGCCGCAGCGCTTCGGGTTGACCTGGTCTTCGATGTGGGTGCCGGCGATCCCGGCATCCTCGAGCGTCTGGATCGTGCGGGCGACGTTCATCGGCTCGCCGAAGCCGGTGTCGGCGTCGATGATCGCGGGGAGCTCGGTCATGCGGGCGATCTGCTGCCCGCGCCCGGCGACCTCGGTGAGCGTCGTCAGGCCGATGTCGGGCAGGCCCAGGTCGGCCGACAGCACGGCGCCCGAGATGTAGACGCCTTCGAAGCCCTTCTGCTCGATCAGCCGGGCCGACAGCGGGTTGAACGCCCCGGGGAAACGCAGCAGCTCGCCCGCGGCGAGCCGCTCGCGCAGCAGGCGCCGCTTCTCGGCGGCCGGAGTCTGTGCGTACAGCATCAGAAGCCTCCTGTCTGTGCTCTGCGGCGTACCGTATTCAGTCTGCGCGAAGCAGACGGAGCGGGCCCGCCGGGGAATTCCGCGGGCGCCGCGTCGTCAGCACGCGATGGAGACTGAATACGGTACGGTCCGTCGCCGAGACCACGCATCAGAACAGCCCCTTCGGGGAGTCGACCGAGGCCAGCACACCGGCCTTCGCGACGATGTTGAGCTCCCGCACCTCGTCGACGGTCAGCTCGGGCAGCCGCTCGGCGAGGGCGAGGAACCGCTCGATCTCGGCCGGGGCGAGCACGGGCTCGGCGAGCAGGCGGAACTTGCGCACGTAGTCGGCGCGGGCGAACGGGCGCGCCCCGAGCGGATGGGCGTCCGCGACGGCGATCTCGTCGACGAGCGTCGAGCCGTCGGTGAGTCGGATCTCCACGCGGCCGCCGAACGCCTTCTCGTCCGGGTCTTCGGAGTGGTAGCGGCGCGTCCACTCGGCATCCTCCGCCGTGGTGATCTTGTGCCACAGCGCGACCGTGTCCTCGCGGGCGGCGCGAGCGGGCAGGTACGAGTCGACGTGGTGCCAGCCGCCGTCCTGCAGCGCGACGGCGAAGATGTACGGGATCGAGTGGTCGAGGGTCTCGCGGGAGGCCTGCGGGTCGTACTTCTGCGGATCGTTCGCGCCCGAGCCGATCACGTAGTGGGTGTGGTGGCTCGTGTGCAGCACGATGCTCTCCACCTTCGCCGGGTCGGCGAGCTCGGGGTGGGTGCCGTGGAGCTTTCGGGCCAGGTCGATCCACGCCTGCGCCTGATACTCGGCCGAGTGCTCCTTCGTGTAGGAGTCGAGGATCGCACGCTTGGGCTCGCCTGGCGCGGGAAGCGGAACGTCGTACGCGGCATCCTTGCCGTCGAGCATCCATGCGACGACGCCGTCCTCGCCTTCGTAGATCGGCGACGGAGAGGTCTGCCCGCGCATCGCCCGGTCGACGGCTTCGACCGCCATCTTGCCGGCGAAGGCGGGGGCGTGCGCCTTCCACGTGGAGATCTCGCCCTTGCGGGACTGACGGGTGGCCGTGGTCGTGTGCAGCGCCTGCGCGACGGCCTGGGCGATGGTGTCGGCGTCGAGTCCGAGCAGGGTGCCGATGCCGGCGGCCGCCGACGGGCCCAGGTGCGCGACGTGGTCGATCTTGTGCTTGTGCAGGCTGATGGCGCGCACGAGGTCCATCTGGATCTCATAGCCGGTCGCGATGGCGCGCACCAGGGCCGCGCCGTCGACGCCGACATGCTGGGCGACGGCGAGGATCGGCGGGATGTTGTCGCCCGGGTGCGAGTACTCCGCGGCGAGGAAGGTGTCGTGGTAGTCGAGCTCGCGCACGGCCACGCCGTTCGCCCACGCCGCCCACTCGGGACTGGTGCGCACCTCGTTCGGCTCGCCGAACACCGTGGCGCCCGCCCCTCCCCGCGAGACCGGGTGATCGAGCGCCTGGGCGCGCGCCGCGGTGACGGGGCCGCGGGTGAGGGATGCCGCGGCGACCGCCGCGTTGTCGATGACGCGGTTGATGATCATCTCGACGACGTCGGACTTGACGGCCACCGGGTCGGCGGCGACCTCGGCGATCCTGTGCGCGAGCTGGTCCTCGCGGGCGAGGTTCTCTTCGCTCCGGTGCACACGGACGTGGTGGATGACGGTCATGGGGTTCCTTCCAGCGAGGCGAGGATCGCGACGAGCGCGTTGTGCAGGTGGACATGGGTGGCGTGCGCGGCGAGGTCGGCGTCGCCGGCGGCGACGGCGGACGCGATCAGTCGGTGCTCGGCGACGGATGCCGCCAGGCGTGCGGGGTTGTCGCGCGCGAGCCGGCGGACCCGGACGAGGTGGGTCCGCACCGTCTTGAGGGCCGCGGTCAGGTAGTCGTTGGCGACGGCTGCGTCGAGGGCGTCGTCGAAGCGGGCGATGAGGGCGTAGTAGGCGTCGGGGTCGGCGGCGGCATCCGTCCGCGCGAACTCGCCGGCCAGCGCAGCGAACAGACCGGCATCGGCCCCGCGTGCGGCGAGGCGCGCAGCCGTCTCCTCCAGGGCGCGACGCACCTCGAAGAGCTCTCGGATGTCGCCGGCATCGATGCCGCTGACCACGGTGAGCCGCGGCGACGGCTGCACGACGAGGCCGTCGGCGAGCAGGCGCCCCAGCGCTTCGCGCAGCGGCGTGCGGCTGACGCCCAGGCGGACGGACTGCTCGACTTCGGCGAGCACCGTGCCGGGCGCCAGATCGCCGGACTGGATCTCGTCGAGGAGCACCCGGTAGGCACGGTCACTGGCACGCACGCGCTCTCCTCTCGACACCCATAGTGTATACATCAGCGAGGCTGCGAGGAAGCGACGACCACTTTCGGCGCCCTAATGCATACAGAAGGCGACAGCCGCGTGCGGATTCACCCGCCCGCGTGCAGCCGGTGGGTCAGCACGGCGACATGGAGAGCGGCGACCTGCTCGCCATCGTCGAAGTCGACGCCGAGAAGGTCTTCGAGCAGGGCGATGCGCTGATAGAACACCGAGCGCGAGAGGTGCGCCGCTTCGGCGGCCGCCGTGCGGTTGGACGGGTGCGCGAGCAGCGCCGTCAGCACGTCGAGAAGGTCGCCGCCCCGAGCGCGGGTCTCGGCCAGCAACGGATCGAGCATCCGCTCCGCATGAGCGACGAGGCGGTGATCGTCGCGCAACGCCGCGACCACCCGGGTGAGGGGACGCTCCGCCACACGCCTCCCGTCCGCGCCCCGGCGGGAAGCACCACGCAAGCTGTCGTCGGCACCGACGAGGTCGATCGTCTCGCGAAGGCCCGCGACGAGCGTTCCGACCGCGCGCTCGTACGCGGCTGCGGGCTCGAGCGCGGGAATGACCGTGCCCGGGCCGAGCACGACGCGCGCCCGCGCCGACGTCGACCCCGCCCGCAGGGCGTCTTCGAGTGCGACGGTGAAGGCGTCGGCACGGTTGTCGGCAGCGCTCGTCGCGCGGCCCGCGACCGCCAGGATCAGCGGCGTGCGCACCAGCGCCGACCCGTCGTCGAGGGTCGTGCTCGTGCCGCACACGACGCGCGCGCCGATCGCCGCGGCGGCGATGTCGGCGGCGGCCGCGACCGCGTCGCCGCCCCGGCCCGACGACACGAGCGCGACTGCCGCGAAGGCCACCGTGCCGACGAGGGGCATGCCCGCGGCATCCAATCGCGCCGCCACCGCGGACAGGCCGGTGAATCGTCCGTCGATCAGCGCGTCGACCACGCGCCGACGCCCCAGCCGCGACCACTCCTCGCCGCCGGGATCGGCGAGCCTGCCGAGGGCGAGCGCGGTGGCCGCCTGCTCGAGCACGGCGTCGCGTCCGGCGAGGTGGGCGGCGCCGGGCAGCGCCACGAGCCATCCCCAGCGGATGCCGCGGGCCTCCACCGGCACGATCGCGCGCCCCTCCCGGTCGGGTGCCGCGGCGGCGGCGCGGGACCGACGCGCCCAGTCGCGGAGCGTGCGGGTCTCGGTGGCACCGCCGACGTGGGCGACGACGACCTCGTGTCCGACGCTCTCCAAGACCACCGGGGCGGCCAGCGTGAGACCGACCTGCTCGACGATGAACTCCGTCGGCGCCCCGCGCAGCGCAAGTCCCGTGAACAGGGTGCGCACCGCGTCGCGGGCTTCCAGAGCCGCCGTCTGGTCGGCGATGATCCGGCGGTGCACGGCCTCGGTGATGGTGACGAACTTCACCTCTCGGTGCAGCACGATCAGCGCGATGTCGGCGCTGCGTGCGGCATCGGCCAGCACCGCCGGCACGTAGCGGTAGTGGGCGCCCAGCTCGAGCACGATGCCCGCAGCGCCCACCTCGGCCAGCTGCGCGACGAAGTGCGCCAGCCGTCGCGGATCGTCCGGCCATCCCGAACCGGTGGACAGGAGCAACTCTCCGCCTTCGAGCAGTCGCGCGACATCCGCGCTGTCGGAGACGTGCACCCAGCGCACAGGCGCCTCCAACGCGGCTCCGCCGACCACGACGACCGGGGCGCCGGGCGCGAAGGCGTCGAGGGCCAGCACCTCGGAGACGGTCGGCAGAACGGCGGCCGGACGTTCTGTCCGAGAACCGTCCACATCGCGACGATCAGACACCTGCGTCTCCCCCCTGTGCTCCGTCAGCATAAGCATGTCACGACCCGGTCGAACTGTCCGAACAGGAGCGCTCATGGACCTCATCCGTCATCACATCGCCGGCCAGTCCGTCGGATCGACCGAACGCACCGGCCCCGTCTACGACCCCGCGACCGGTGCCGTGCAGGCCGAGGTCGCCTTCGCGTCGACCGCCGAGACGGATGCCGCGATCGCGGCGGCCGCGGCGGCGCTGCCGGCCTGGCGCGCGACGAGCCTCATCAAGCGGGCGGACGTCTTCTTCCGCCTCCGCCACCTGCTGGTCGAACGCGCCGACGAGCTGGCCGCGATCATCACCGCCGAGCACGGCAAGGTGCTCTCGGATGCGAAGGGCGAGATCAGCCGCGGCATCGAGAACGTCGAGTTCGCCGCCGGGCTCGTGCACCTGCTGAAGGGCGAGCATGCCGAACAGGTGTCGCGGGGCGTCGACGTGCACTCGGTGAAGCAGCCGGTGGGCGTCGTGGGCGCGATCACGCCGTTCAACTTCCCGGTGATGGTGCCGCTGTGGATGACGGCATCCGCCATCGCCTGCGGCAACACGGTGGTCCTCAAGCCGAGCGAGAAGGACCCCTCCGCCGCCCTCTTCCTGGCGCGTCTGTACGAGGAGGCGGGCCTTCCCGCCGGTGTCCTCAACGTCGTGCACGGCGACAAGGTGGCCGTCGACGCGATCCTCGACTCCCCCACCGTGCGTGCCGTCAGCTTCGTGGGCTCGACTCCGATCGCCCGCTCGATCTACGAGCGCGCCGCCGCCGCGGGCAAGCGCGTGCAGGCGCTCGGCGGCGCGAAGAACCACATGGTCGTCATGCCCGACGCCGACCTGGATGCCGCGGCCGACGCCGCCGTCTCGGCCGCGTACGGCTCGGCCGGCGAGCGCTGCATGGCCGTCTCGGTTCTCGTCGCGGTGGGTGACGAGGTCGCCGATGCGCTCGTGGAGAAGGTCGCCGAGCGCATCGCGGGCCTGACGATCGGACCGGGCACGGATGCGGCGAGCGAGATGGGACCGCTCATCACCCGCGAGCACCGCGACAAGGTGGCCTCCTACGTCACCGGCGCCGCCGCGGAGGGTGCGACGGTCGTCGTCGACGGTACGACGCAGCGCTTCGAGGGCGACGGCTTCTTCATCGGCGTCTCGCTCGTCGACCGGGTCGCCCCCGGCATGAGGGTCTACGACGAGGAGATCTTCGGCCCCGTGCTCTCCGTCGCCCGCGTCGCGACGTACGACGAGGCGGTCGCCCTCATCAATGCGAGCCCGTTCGCCAACGGCACCGCGGTGTTCACGCGCGACGGCGGCACCGCCCGCCAGTTCGAGTTCGACATCGAAGTCGGTATGGTCGGCATCAACGTGCCGATCCCGGTGCCGGTGGGCGCGTTCTCGTTCGGCGGCTGGCGCAACTCGCTGTTCGGCGACACGCACATCTACGGCCCGGAGTCGATCCACTTCTACACGCGGAGCAAGGTCGTGACGACCCGCTGGCCCGACCCCAGCGAGAGCCAGATCAGCCTCGGCTTCCCGAGCAACCACTGAGTCCGCGGCATCCGGAGGAGACATCATGAGCACCATCGACCCGATCGCCGACCCGGCGGCCGACGCCGCCGTTCGCGGCGACGACCGCAGCCACGTCTTCCACTCGTGGAGCGCGCAGGCGCTCATCGACCCGCTGCCGGTCGCGGGAGGCGAAGGCGCGACGTTCTGGGACTACGCGGGAAACCGCTACCTCGACTTCTCGTCGCAGCTGGTGAACCTCAACCTCGGCCACCAGCATCCCGACCTCGTCGCGGCGATCCAGGAGCAGGCGGGTCGCCTCGCCACGATCCAGCCGTCGATGGCCAACGCCACGCGCGGCGAACTGGCGCGCCGCATCAGCGAGATCGCTCCCGACGGCTTCTCGAAGGTGTTCTTCACCAACGGCGGAGCCGATGCCAACGAGAACGCGGTCCGGATGGCGCGCCTGGTCACCGGTAAGCGCAAGGTGCTGGCGATGTACCGCAGCTATCACGGCAACACCTCGACCGCGATCACCCTCACGGGCGACCCGCGCCGGTGGGCCAACGAGCCGGCAGACGCCTCGGTCGTGCATTTCTTCGGCCCGTACGCCTACCGGTCGCCGTTCCACGCGGACTCGCCGGAGCAGGAGGCCGAGCGTGCGCTCGCCCACCTCGAGCAGACGATCATCCTGGAAGGCGCCTCGACCATCGGCGCGATCATCATCGAGTCGGTCGTCGGCACCAACGGCGTGCTGATCCCGCCGCCGGGCTACCTGCCGGGAGTGCGCGAGCTCTGCGACCGCTACGGCATCGTCTACATCGCCGACGAGGTCATGGTCGGCTTCGGACGCCTGGGCACCTGGTGGGGGTTCGAGAACTTCGACGTCGTGCCCGACCTCATCACCTTCGCGAAGGGCGTCAACTCCGGCTACGTGCCGTTGGGCGGCGTCGTCGTCTCCGACCGCATCGCCGCGCACTTCGACACGGTCTCCTTCCCGGGAGGGCTGACCTACTCCGGTCACCCGCTGGCCTGCGCCCCGGGTGTGGCGACCTTCGAGGTCTTCCGCCGCGACGGCATCCTGGAGCGCGTCCGCGACCTCGGCGAGCGCGTCGTGCGCCCGCGACTGGAGCAGATGGCCGAACGGCATCCGTCGGTCGGAGAGGTGCGCGGTCTGGGCCTGTTCTGGGCGATCGAGCTCGTGCGCGACCGGCACAGTCGCGAGCCGCTCGTACCGTTCAACGCGGCGGGAGCGGATGCCGCCCCGATGGCCGCGTTCGCGGCGGCGTGCAAGAAGGCGGGCCTGTGGCCGTTCACGCACTTCAACCGCGTGCACGTGGCGCCGCCGCTGATCATCTCGGAGGACGACCTGGTGCGCGGCCTCGACGTCATCGACCGCGCGCTGGAGGTCACCGACGCCGAGGTGGCGTCGTGACCGCGTCGACAGCGGTGCTCCGCAACATCATCGACGGGGTACCGGTCGCGTCATCGGGTACGGCTCTGCCGCTCGTGAGCCCCGTGACCGGCGAGGTCTACGGCCACGCTCCGGTCTCGACGGCGGCGGAGGTGGATGCCGCATTCGCGGCGGCATCCCGCGCCTTCGACACGTGGAAGCGCACGACGCCCGCCCAGCGCCAACTGCTGCTGTTCCGCCTCGCTGATGCGCTGGAGGCGCGGGCCGACGAGTTCGCCGATCTGGAGTCGCAGGACACGGGCAAGCCCCGCGCGAACCTGGTCGCCGACGAGATCGTCCAATCCGTGGACCAGCTCCGCTTCTTCGCGGGCGCAGCCCGTGACCTCGACGGACGGGCGGCGGCGGAGTACGCGGAGGGGTTCACGTCGTACGTCCGCCGCGAGCCGATCGGCGTCGTCGCCCAGGTGACGCCGTGGAACTACCCGCTGAACATGGCGGTGTGGAAGATCGGGCCGGCTCTGGCGGCCGGCAACACCGTCGTGCTGAAGCCGAGCGAGACGACGCCGCAGACCACCGTGCGCCTCGCTGAGATCGCCGCCGAGATCTTGCCCGCCGGGGTTTTCAACGTCGTCCTCGGCGACCGGGAGACCGGCCGGATGCTGGTGGAGCACCCGACCCCGCAGCTGGTCGCGATCACCGGTTCGGTGCGCGCGGGCATGCAGGTGGCCGCTTCGGCCGCGCAGGACCTCAAGCGTGTGCACCTGGAGCTCGGCGGCAAGGCGCCGGCCCTCGTCTTCGCCGACGCCGACCTCGACCGCGCCGCCCGCGGCATCGTGGAGGCCGCGTTCTTCAACGCCGGACAGGATTGCACCGCCGCGACGCGCGTACTCGTGGATGCCGCCGTGCACGACGAGCTGGTCGCCACGCTCGTCGCCCACACCCGCGATCACGCGAAGACGGGCGCGCCGGACGACCCGGATGCCTTCTTCGGGCCGGTGAACAACGCCGACCAGCTCGCGCGCGTGAAGGGTTTCGTCGATCGCCTCCCCGCGCACGCGACGATCGCCATCGGCGGCCGCCGCCAGGGCGATGCCGGCTGCTTCTTCGAGGCGACGATCGTCACGGGCGTCCGCCAGGACGACGAGGTCGTACAGCAGGAGATCTTCGGCCCCGTGCTCACGGTGCAGCCGTTCGCGTCGGAAGAGGAAGCGCTCGCGCTGGCGAACGGGGTGCCGTACGCCCTCGCGGCATCCGTCTGGACGCGCGAGCACGCGCGGGCGCTGCGGTTCTCGCGCGACCTCGACTTCGGCTGCGTCTGGATCAACGCGCACATCCCGTTCGTCTCGGATATGCCCCACGGCGGCTTCAAGCACTCCGGGTACGGCAAGGACCTCTCGGTCTACGGCTTCGAGGACTACACCCGCCTCAAGCACGTCATGGCGAGCCTGGACTGAGCGTCTCTGCCTCGATGCCCAGCAGCCCCGCGGCCGCACGGAGCACGGGCGCGACCGGCGCGACCGGCGCGACCGGCGCGATCGCCGGCCCCCAACCCACCAGCGCGTGCGCGCCGAGTCCGTCGATCATGGCGAGCAGGTGCCAGGCCAGCGGCTCTGCGTCACCCGCCGGGATGACGCCGGCCGCCATCCCCCGAGAGACCTCCTCCGCGATCAGCGCACGCCAGGCGTCCATCGCCGCGCGCACCCGCTCGGCGAGCGGAGCGTTGCGCGTGCCCAGTGCCCACGCCTGCACCCAGACGAGGGTGACGTCGCGGCGTGCGGGATCCAGCGTCGTCCGCAGCAGCGCGCCGATCCGCACGGGAGCGGCAGCGTCGGGAAGCAACGCCCGCACCTCCTCGAGCTCGCCGGCGACGATGTCGAAGAAGGTGTCGGCGACCAGGTCGTCCATGCTCGGGATGTAGTGGGCGACCAACCCGGAGGCCACACCCACCCGCGCCGCGACGGCGCGCAGCGTGACCGCGTCCAGCCCCTCGGCGAGGGCGAGCTCGCGCGCGGCGCCCGCGATCTGATCGCGCCTCTCATCGGCGCTCATCCGCGCCCGTCCGGCAGTTGACGTCGACGGCATCCGCTCGCTACCCTCCGATGAGTTGATCATGTGATCAATAAGCTACTCCAGGACCGGACGAGAGTCGAGGATGCCGATGAGCTGGCGGATGCCGAGCGAGACCGCGCCGCACGCGCGCACGTGGATGGCCTTCCCCGTGGAGGGACCGACCCTGGGCGACACCGACGCCGAGCGCGAAGAGGGCTACGCGGCGTGGACGGAGGTCGCCGCGGCCATCGCCCGCTTCGAGCCGGTGACGATGGTCGTCGATCCGTCCGAGCTCGCGCGCGCCCGGAGGATGCTGCCGGGTGACGTCACGGTCCTGGAAGCGCCCGTCGACGAGTTCTGGATGCGCGACCACGGCCCGACGTTCGTGATCGACGACGAACGCCCCGGCGTCCTCGGCGCGGTCGACTGGATCTTCAACGGCTGGGGCGCACACGACTGGGCACGCTGGGAACGCTCCGCCGAGCACGCCCGCATCGTCGCGGCCGAGGTCGGCGCGGAACTCATCTCCTCGACCCTGGTCGCCGAAGGCGGCGGCTTCCACGTCGACGGCGAGGGCACGGTGCTGCTGACCGACACGGTGCAGCTCGACCCGCGGCGCAACCCCTACGCCGATCGCGCGCGCGTCGAAGCGGAGCTCGCCCGCACCCTCGGCACGACGACGGCGATCTGGCTGCCGCGCGGCCTCACCCGCGACTACGACGATTTCGGCACGAACGGCCACGTCGACATCGTCGCGACCTTCCCCTCCCCGGGTCGCGTGCTCCTGCACACGCAGCGCGACGCGGCGCACCCCGACCACGCCGTCAGTGCCGCGCTCCGCGAGCTGCTCGCCACTCAGACCGATGCCGCCGGACGCCGTCTCGAGGTCGTCGAGCTGCCCGCGCCGGCGACCCTGCGCGACGGCGAGGGCTTCGTCGACTGGAGCTACGTCAACCACCTCGTCGTGGGCGGCGGCGTCATCGCCTGCGGCTTCGGCGAGGAGAAAGCGGATGCCGAGGCCCGCGCGATCCTCGCCGATGCCTACCCGGGGCGCGAGATCGTCCCCGTCGACGCACGCCCGATCTTCGCGCGCGGCGGCGGCATCCACTGCATCACGCAGCAGCAGCCGGCCCTGCCGCGCGGGGTGACCTCGTGATCGACGTCGTCGACGCCTCGATCGCCGAGCTGCGCGCCGCCCTCGACGACGGGCGTGCGACGGCCGTCGAACTCGTCGAGGCCTACCTCGCGCGCATCGACGCCTACGACGGGCCCGCCACCGCGACCGCCCTCAACGCGGTCATCGTCCGCAACCCCGACGCGCTCGCGGAAGCCGCGGCATCCGACGAGCGTCGCGCCCGCGGCGAGACCCTCTCACCCCTGGACGGCATCCCCTACACGGCGAAGGACAGCTACCTCGTGCGGGGACTCACCACCGCGGCGGGCTCCCCCGCCTTCGCCGAACTGGTCGCCCAGCGCGACGCCTTCACGATCGAGCGCCTGCGGGCGGGCGGAGCGATCTGCCTGGGACTCACGAACATGCCGCCGATGGCCAACGGCGGCATGCAGCGCGGCGTCTACGGACGGGCGGAGAGCCCGTACCGCGCCGACTGGCTGACCGCGCCGTTCGGCTCCGGATCGTCGAACGGGTCGGGCACGGCCACCGCGGCATCCTTCGCGGCCTTCGGACTCGGCGAGGAGACGTGGTCGAGCGGCCGCGGGCCCGCGAGCAACAACGCGCTGTGCGCCTACACCCCCTCGCGCGGCGTCGTCTCCACCCGCGGCAACTGGCCGCTCGTGCCCACGATGGACGTCGTCGTCCCCCACACCCGGACGATGGCCGACCTGCTCGAAGTGCTCGACGTGATCGTCGCGGACGACCCCGACACCCGCGGCGACTTCTGGCGCA
Source organism: Microbacterium sp. MRS-1 (assembly GCF_000585455.1). Taxonomy (NCBI): domain Bacteria; kingdom Bacillati; phylum Actinomycetota; class Actinomycetes; order Micrococcales; family Microbacteriaceae; genus Microbacterium; species Microbacterium sp. MRS-1. The sequence goes on along the minus strand of NZ_JAUF01000052.1, from coordinate 7,213 downwards.
CACAGCCATGGATCCCGCTGCCGGCGCCGTCCGCCGTGCGCCCGGACGACTACCGTGCGCTCGGCGCGGGCGCGACGGTGGCGGGCCTGCGCCTCGGCATCCCCCGGATGTACATCAACGCCGACCCGGATGCCGGGACCTCCCCCGCCCCGGGCATCGGCGGCCCGACCGGCCAGCGCATCCAGACCCGCGCGTCGATCATCGCACTGTGGCAGCAGACGCGGGCTTCCCTCGAGGCGGCGGGGGCGGAGGTCGTCGAGGTGGACTTCCCCGTGGTCAGCACCTACGAGGGCGACCGGCCGGAAGCGCCGACCATCGCGACGCGCGGATTCGTCTCGCCCGCCTACCTGCGGCGCGAGATCGTCGACCTGTCGGCGTGGGCGTGGGAGGACTTCCTGTCCGCGAACGGCGACCCCGCCCTGTCCTCCCTCACGAACGTCGACGGCGCACGGATCTTCCCGCACCCCGCCGGCGCCCTCCCCGACCGCTACACCGGGTTCGACGACGACATCGCGACCTACCCCGACTGGGTGCGGGAGAACCCCGGAATGACCTGGCGCGACATGCCGGAGCTCGAAGAGGGGCTGAGGGGCCTGGAGCGCACCCGGCGGGTCGACCTGGAGGAGTGGATGGACGGCCTCGGCCTCGACGCCGTCGTCTTCCCCGCCGTCGCCGATGTCGGCCCCGCCGACATGGACGTGAACCCCGCCTCCGCCGACCTCGGCTGGCGCAACGGCGTCTGGGTCGCCAACGGCAACCTCGCGATCCGCCACCTCGGCATCCCGACGGTGACCGTTCCGCTCGGGCTGATGGACGACATCCGGATGCCGGTGGGACTCACGATCGCCGGGCGCTCCGGCGACGATGCCGCCCTGCTGCGGCTCGGGTGCGCGATCGAGACACTGACCGACGAGCGGCCGGTGCCGCCGCGGACTCCCGCCCTCCCGGCATCCACCCCCGCCCCTTCTTCCCCCGAGGATCATTCATGACCGATGCCGCCCGCATGCACGACGTCACCGCCGAGACCCGGCGCATCGTCGACCTGGTGCTCGACTACTCGCGCGAGCGCCTGCTCGCCCAGGACACCCCGCTGGACAAGCCGCTGCCCGCCGCGGAACTCAGCCGACTGGCAGGGCGGACGATCTCCGAAGAGGGGGTCGGCGCCGAGCGTGCGCTCGGCGTGTTCACGCACGTGCTGGCCCCCGCCTGCATCACGACCGACGACCCGCGGTACCTCTCGTTCATCCCGACCGCGCCCACGAAGGCGGCCGCGGCCTTCGACCTCGTCGTGTCGGCGAGCGCCCTCTACGGCGGCTCCTGGCTGGAGGGCGCCGGCGCCGTGCACGCCGAGAACGAGGTGCTGCGCTGGCTGGCCGACGAGTTCGGCCTGCCGGCATCCGCGGGAGGCGTCTTCGTGCAGGGCGGCACGCTCGGCAACCTGTCCGCGCTCGTCGCCGCGCGCGAGGCGGCGCGCGCGCACCGGACCGGTACCGGTGCCGCCGCGCCGACCCGCTGGGCGGTCGTCTGCAGCTCGCAGGCGCACTCCTCCATCGCGTCGGCGGCGCGCGTCATGGACGTCGACGTCATCACGGTGCCCACGGATACCGACGGGGTGCTGCGCGGCGACGCCGTCGCGGAGGTGCTCGTCGACGTGCACGAGCGGGTGTTCGCCGTCGTCGCGACCGCCGGCTCGACCAACTTCGGCATCGTGGACGACATCGCCGGCGTCGCCGCGGCAGCCCACGCCCACGACATCTGGCTGCACGTCGACGGCGCCTACGGCCTCGCCGGCATGCTCTCACCCCTCGCCCGCCACCTGTACGCCGGCGTCGAACAGGCCGACTCGGTGATCGTCGATCCGCACAAGTGGCTGTTCGCCCCCTTCGACGCCTGCGCTCTCATCTACCGCGACCCCGAGCAGGGCCGGCGTGCGCACACGCAGCACGCGGAGTACCTCGACACCCTGACCGACCGCTCCGACTACAGCCCGTCCGACTACGCGGCCCACCTCACCCGCCGCGCCCGGGGGCTCCCGCTGTGGTTCTCGCTCGCCACCCACGGCGCGGCTGCGTACCGCGAGGCGGTCAGCGCCTCGATCGTGCTCGCCCGGCGGATCGCCGACGAGATCGCGGCTCGGCCCGGGTTCTCCCTCGTGCGCGAGCCGCAACTGGGCGTCGTGGTGTTCGAGCGCGACGGCTGGACGCGCGCCGAGTACGAGGCGTGGTCGCAGCGCCTCCTCGACGTGCAGCACGCCTTCGTCACGCCGTCGAGCCACGAGGGCCGCGCCAACGCCCGGTTCGCGATCCTCAACCCCCGCACCACGTTCGAGGACCTCACCGGCATCCTCGACACCATGCGCTGACCGGGCGGCCCAATGGATGCGGCGGACGTCAACGGATGCGGAGACGGCGGCTGACGGCATCCGATTCTGCTGCACGTTTCCGAATCCGGTGAGGTCGGAGGGGCGGGGCGCGGCGGGCAGGCGTCCGTCGCGAACTTCTGATTCAGTCTTGATTATTCACTGCGGCGATTGATATCGTCGCCGATCATGCCCCAAACGACGGAAACCGCACCCTCGCGTCGACAGACCCTGGATGCCGCGTCCAAAGCGATCATCGAGCAGCTGCAGGAGGACGGGCGCCGACCGTACGCCGAGATCGCGAAGGCCGTCGGTCTCAGCGAAGCAGCGACGCGCCAGCGCGTGCGGAAGCTCGTCGACCAGGGCGTGATGCAGATCGTCGCCGTCACCGACCCACTCCAGCTCGGCTTCGCCCGCCAGGCGATGATCGGCATCCGCATCGCCGGCGACACCCGCGGCATCGCCGCGCAGTTGTCGACCCTGCCGGGGATCAGCTACGTGGTGTCGACGGCGGGGTCGTTCGATCTGCTCGTCGAGGTCGTCTGCGAGAACGACGACGACCTCATGGACCTGCTCAACGAGCAGATCCGCGCCCTTCCCGAGGTGGTCTCGACCGAGACCTTCGTCTACCTCAAACTCCACCGTCAGCTCTACAACTGGGGGACACGATGACCATCGACGACGCCGACCTGCAGGCCAAAGCCCGCGACCACCTCTGGATGCACTTCGCACGCCAGTCGGTGATGACCGAGGGCCCCGGGGTGCCCATCATCGTCAAGGGCGAGGGCCACCACATCTGGGACTCGCGCGGCAAGCGCTACATCGACGGGCTGGCGGGCCTGTTCGTCGTCAACGCCGGCCACGGCCGCCGCCGCATCGCCCAGGCCGCCGCGAAGCAGGCGGAGGAGCTCGCCTTCTTCCCACTCTGGTCCTACGCCCACCCGTCCGGCATCGAAGCCGCCGACCGTATCGCGAACCTCGCGCCGGGAGACCTCAACCACGTCTTCTTCTCCACCGGCGGCGGAGAGGCGGTCGAGACCGCGTTCAAGCTCGCCAAGCACTACTGGAAACTGCAGGGCAAGCCCACCAAGCACAAGGTCATCTCCCGGGCCATCGCGTACCACGGGACGACGCAGGGCGCCCTCGCGATCACCGGCCTGCCGGTCATGAAGCACATGTTCGAGCCGGTCACCCCGGGCGGCTTCCGCGTGCCCAACACCAACTACTACCGCGCCGCGGAGTCGGGCTTCGGCGGCGGCACGCCGGAGGAGTTCGGCCTGTGGGCCGCCGACCGCATCGAGCAGATGATCCAGTTCGAGGGCCCCGAGACGGTCGCCGCCGTGTTCCTCGAACCTGTGCAGAACGCCGGCGGCTGCTTTCCCGCACCGGCCGGCTACTTCCAGCGGGTGCGCGAGATCTGCGACCGCTACGACGTGCTGCTCGTCTCGGACGAGGTCATCTGCGCCTTCGGACGCCTCGGCCACTACTTCGGGGCACAGGCCTACGACTACCAGCCCGACATGATCACGTTCGCCAAGGCGGTCACCAGCGGGTACGCGCCGCTGGGCGGCACGATCGTGAACGACCGCGTCTACGAGCCGTTCGCACACGGCGACCTGTCGTTCCCGCACGGCTACACCTTCGGCGGACACCCCGTCTCGGCGGCCGTCGCGCTGGAAAACCTCGATGTGTTCGAGGAGGAGAAGCTGCTCGAGAACGTGCGCGAGAACTCACCCGTGTTCCGCGCGACGCTCGAGAAGCTGCTCGACCTGCCCATCGTCGGCGATGTGCGCGGCGACGGGTACTTCTTCGGCATCGAGCTGGTCAAAGACAAGGCCACGAAGGAGACCTTCGACGACGACGAGTCCGAGCGGCTGCTGCGCGGCTTCCTCTCCAAGGCGCTGTTCGACGCGGGGCTCTACTGCCGCGCCGACGACCGCGGCGACCCCGTGATCCAGCTCGCCCCGCCGCTGACGATCGGCCCGGCCGAGTTCGACGAGATCGAGGAGATCCTGCGCTCCGTGCTCACGGAGGCCTGGTCCCGCCTCTGACCGGGATCACGAACTCCGCATCCGATCGCGTGATCGGATGCGGAGTTCGTGCGTATCTGCGGCGTTCGTCAGGCCAGGATGCGGGTGTCGATCACCTCGCCGCCGCGGATCGACAAGCCCGCACGAAGAGACGCGTCAGCGGCGAGCGCGGCGTCGGTGCCGAGGTCGGCGAGCGCGAGCGTGTAGCGCAGCGTCGCGTTCGTGAGCGCGAGGGTCGAGGTCAGCGGCACGGCCCCGGGCATGTTGGCGACGGCGTAGTAGATCGCATCGTGCACCCGGTAGGTCGGGTCGGTGTGCGTGGTCGCGTGCGTACCCTCGAAGCAGCCACCCTGGTCGACCGCGATGTCCACGAGCACCGAGCCCGGCCGCATGCGCTCGACCATGTCGAGCGTCACGAGCTTGGGCGCCGCCGCGCCGGGCACCAGCACCGAGCCGATGACGAGGTCGGCGTCGGCGACGAGGTCGGCGATGGTCGAACGCGTCGACACCCGCGTGTCCACACGGCCGTCGAAACGTTCGTCCAGGCGCCGCAACTGCGGGATCGACAGGTCGACGATCGTGACGTGTGCCCCCAGTCCCACGGCCATCTGCGCGGCGTGGGTGCCGGCGACGCCGCCGCCGATCACGACGACCCGCCCGCGCGGGGTGCCGGGGACGCCTCCGAGCAGGATGCCGCGGCCACCGGCCGGGCCCAGCAGCTGCTGCGCACCGACCTGCACCGACAGTCGCCCGGCGATCTCGCTCATGGGCGCGAGCAGGGGCAGCGACCGGTCGGGCAGTTGCACGGTCTCGTACGCGATCGCGGTGGTACCGGCATCCAGGAGCGCCTGCGTGAGCGCCGGCGCGGCCGCCAGGTGCAGGTAGGTGAACAGCGTCAGGTCCTTACGGAGGAAGCCGTACTCCGGCGCGATGGGCTCCTTGACCTTGACGAGCAGGTCGGCGGCGCCCCAGACGTCGGCGGCCTCGGAGACGATCTCGGCTCCCGCGGCGCGGTAGGCGTCGTCGCTGAAGCCCGACCCGACGCCGGCGCCGCTCTGGATGAGCACCCGGTGGCCGTGTGCAGAGAGCTCGTCGACCCCCGTGGGCGTCATGCCGACGCGGCGCTCACTGTCTTTGATCTCTGCGGGAACACCGATGATCATGGGCGGGACTCCTTCAAAATGGTCCGCGGAAAGGGGAGTGGAGCGGTGCAGCGCGATCACGATGTCAGCCCGCTCGATGCACGACAAGAGCATCCGAAGATTCAGTGAAATCAGTCTCTCCGATCGAACTATGCTCGGCACATGGCCGCTTCTTCCGCAGATACATCGATGGATGCCGCTGATCTCCGACTCATCGACGAGTTGCGCAGCGACGCCCGCCAGCCGCTGAGCCGCCTCGCCGCGACGCTGGGATTGGCGGCATCCACCGTGCACGCGCGCATCTCGCGGCTCGTCTCCCGCGGGGTGATCCGCCGCTTCACGGTCGACGTCGACCCCGCCGCGCTGGGCTATCGCACCGAGGCTCTCGTCTCGGTGCGGATCCGTCCGGGGGCGCGCGCCCAGCTGACCCGGTTCGCCGAGGAGCTGCGCACCCACCCCGACGTCGCCCAGTACTTCTATGTCGCCGGCGCAGAGGACTTCGTGATCCACTTCCGCGGGCGCGACAGCGCCGACCTGCGCTCCTTCGTCACCGACCACCTCTCCACGCACTCCATCGTCGCGGCGACCAACACGAGCCTCATCTTCGAGCGCACCGACGGGCTGCGCGGGGTCTGAGCCCACACCCTTCGTCCGCGAAGGGGCGATCCCCGGTCGAATCGTCCGAACATGGTGCCCGCGCGTCATCGGAGGTGACGGCGACGCTACACAAACGAAACAGGGCGACCCTAGTATTCGAGCACCCGAAACACCTCACCATCAGGAGGAATCACGAACGAGTCACTCGCCGCCACGTCGGCATCCTCTCGCTCCGCCACCCTTGCGCGCTCTCTGGGAGTCTGGTCCATCGTCGGTCTCGGACTCGGCTACATGACCCCGACGGTCGTGTTCGACACGTTCGGCAATGTCGCCGTCGAGACCAACAACGTCGTCCCCGCCGCCTACGCGCTCGCCCTCGTCGTCATGGGCTTCACTGCGATCAGCTACGGCAAGATGGTCGGCGTCATCCCGAGCGCCGGCTCCGCGTACACCTACGTCCGCGAGTCGATGCACCCGAGCCTCGGCTTCCTCGTCGGCTGGACGTCGCTCATCGACTACCTGCTGCTGCCGATGGTCAACGCCCTGATCCTGCGCAGCTACATGGAGGCACTCTTCCCCGACATCCCGGGATGGGTGTGGGTCGTGGCCTTCACCGCGGGCGTCACCGGGATCATCTACCTGACGATGCGCGGCACCTCCAACGTCAACATGATCCTGCTGATCTTCTCGATCGTGGTCATGGCGGTGTTCGTCGTCATGGTCATCGTGCAGTTGGTGCAGGGCGCCGGCGCCGGCACGGTCGCCTCCGTGCAGCCGTTCTTCCACCCCGAGGTCGAGTTCGGCGCGGTGCTGGCCGGTGCGACCATCGTCTGCTTCTCGTTCATCGGCTTCGACGCGGTGACGATGTACGCGGAGGAGGCGAAGAACCCGAAGACCATGCCGCGCGCGATCCTGCTGACGGTGCTGGTCGGCGGCGCGATCTTCCTCGTCGCGGCCTACTTCACGCAGCTGCGCTTCCCGTCCAGCGACGCGTTCCCACCCGAGGCGATCGCCGACTCGACGCTGCCGGAGATCGGCTCGCAGGTGGGCGGCATCGTGCTGCAGTCGGTGCTGACGGCGGCGGG
>NZ_JAUF01000051.1:0-19277 GCF_000585455.1 Microbacterium sp. MRS-1 | reverse complement strand
CCCCCGCCGCGCCCGCGCGGCACCCGCGACCCAAGTGCAAGGGATGCCGCGCAACACGACGCCCGCCGGCGAACCTCACCCGCGTGTCGCCCGCTGGGCCTTGCAGTTCGGCATGGCGACGGCGCTCAGACCGCGGCGCCCGCGCCCCACCCGAGCTTCGCCCGCGACCGCCCCACGTCGCCGCACCCGCGACCCAACTGCAAGGGATGCCGCGCAACACGCCGCTCGCCGGCGAACCTCACCCGCGTGTCGCCCGCGGGGCCTTGCAGTTCGGCATGGCGGCGGCGATGACAGCGGCGGCGATGGCAGCAGCAGCAGCGGCGGCGGCGCTCAGGTCGCGGCACCCACCACGGCGGCGATCGCCGAGGTGAAGAAGCCCAGGCCGTCCACGCCCGAGCGCATCGCGTCGGGGGTGTTCGGGCCGAAGCCCGGCTCCACCGCATGCTCGGGGTGGGGCATGAGGCCGACGACGTTGCCGTGCTCGTTCGTGAGACCCGCGATGTCGTCCAGCGAGCCGTTGGGGTTCACGCCGAGGTAGCGGAACGCGACGAGTCCGTCGCCCTCGATTCGCTTCAGCGTCTCGGCCGAGCAGATGTAGCCGCCGTCCGCGTTCTTGAGGGGGATGGTGATCTCCTGGCCGGTCTCGAACGCCGAGGTCCACGCGGTCGACGCGTTCTCCACGCGCAGGCGCTGGTCGCGCCGGATGAACTGCTGGTGGGCGTTGCGGATCAGACCGCCCGGCAGCAGATGAGCCTCCACGAGCATCTGGAAGCCGTTGCAGATGCCCAGCACGGGCATGCCCTTGGCGGCCGCGTCCTTCACCTCGGTCATGATCGGTGCGAGCGCGGCGATCGCACCGGCGCGCAGGTAGTCGCCGTAGCTGAAGCCGCCCGGCAGCACGAGCGCGTCGACGCCCTCGAGGTCGTGCGACCCGTGCCAGAGGGCGACGGGCTCGGCGCCCGCGAGGCGGATCGCCCGCTGGGCATCGCCGTCGTCGAGCGAGCCCGGAAAGGTGATGACGCCGATGCGTGCGGTCATTCGACGACCTCGATGCCCACGACGTCCTCGATCACCGCGTTGGAGAGCACCTCGTCGGCCAGGGTGCGCACCGTCTCGAGGGTCTTCTCGTCGGCGACGTCGACGGTGAGCTCGAAGCGCTTGCCGATGCGGACGGCCGAGAAGCCCTCCACGCCGAGGCGGCCGAGGGCGCCGGCGACGGCCTTGCCCTGCGGGTCCAGCAGCTCGGCCTTGGGCATGACATCGACGACGATGGTGGGCATTCGGTCCTCCTGAGGGCCGCCTGACGGCCGCGGGGTCGTCCCGCCGACGGATGCCGGAGCCGGCGCGCCACGGGAGGGAAGGGGTCGCCCACAGTCTACGGGCATCCCGACCTCGGCATCCGTTGCCTCCGCGACGCCGGGCGACGCGGAAGCCAGCGAATTGCCACGGCCGCCGTTACGCAACCGTGATCGGCTCATGGGAGCGCTCCCTTGCATTCCTGGGAGCGATCCCATAACGTCGTCGGTGTCCGGTGAGAGCGCTCCCATTCCGATAGCGACGCGGTAACGCGGGGAGACGGGAACGCAACCCACGCACCTGAAACACATCCACAAAGGAGTGACACGTGAACACACGCGCACTGCGGCGCATCGGCCTCGTGGCCGGCGTCGCGACCACCTCCGCCCTCGTCCTCGCCGGCTGCGCCGGTGGCGGCGGCGGAGCAGCCACGGCCGACCCCAACGAGAAGGTCACCCTGACCGTTGCGACCTTCAACGACTTCGGATACTCGGACGCCCTGTTCGCCGAGTACACGAAGGAGCACCCCAACGTCACGATCGTGCACAACAAGGCGGCCACGAGCAACGACGCGCGCGCCAACTACTTCCAGAAGCTCGGCAAGACGGGTCTCGCCGACATCGAGGCCATCGAGGTCGACTGGCTGCCCGAGGTCATGAAGTACTCCGACCTGCTCGCCCCGGTCCCCGCCGACCTGAAGAGCCGCTGGCTGGACTGGAAGACCAAGGCCGCCACCGACCCCAAGGGCAACCTCATCGGCTACGGCACCGACATCGGTCCCGAGGGCGTCTGCTACCGCTCCGACCTGTTCGCCGCGGCGGGCCTGCCGACCGACCGCGAGTCGGTCGCGAAGCTGCTCACCGGCGACTGGAAGACCTACTTCGACACCGGTGCCAAGTACACCGCCGCGACCGGAAAGGCGTTCTTCGACTCCGCCGGCGGCACCTACCAGGGCATGATCAACCAGGTCGAGGCCGCGTACGAGAACCCCTCGGACGGCAAGATCACCATCGACCCGCAGGTCGAGACGATCTACAACCAGGTGCTCGACGCCGCCAAGACGCAGTCCGCCCACCTCAGCCAGTGGTCCGACGACTGGATGGCCGGTCTGTCCAACGGCTCGTTCGCGACGATGCTCTGCCCGGGGTGGATGCTCGGTGTCATCTCCGGTAACGCCAAGGACGTCAAGGGCTGGGACATCGCCAACGTCTTCCCCGGCGGCGGCGGCAACTGGGGCGGTTCGTACCTGACCGTCCCCGCCAACGGCAAGAACGTCGCGGCTGCCCAGCAGCTCGCCGACTGGCTGACCAGCCCCGAGACGCAGCTCAAGGCGTTCGCGGCGGCCGGCACGTTCCCGAGCCAGGTCGACGCGATGAAGTCCGACACGCTGCTGAGCTCGAAGAACGAGTTCTTCAACAACGCTCCGGTGGGCCAGATCCTCACCGACCGCGCCAACGCGGTCACCGTCTCGCCCTTCAAGGGCCAGTTCTACTTCCAGATCAACGACGCGATGCAGAAGGCTCTGACCCGCGTCGAAGAGGGAACGCAGGACAAGGCCGCCTCATGGGCGCAGTGGCAGACGGAAGTCGCCGCCATCAAGTAAGGACGACGGCAGACATGTGACAGCGGGCCCGGGGGACCCTCCCGGGCCCGCTCCCTGCCTCAACCACGAGATCGAAGGACGGAAGAGTGGACACCACCAGAACCTCCACGCGCGTGCGCGGCACCGCCGCCATCGCCGCGCGTCAGCCGAAACGGATCGGCTTCGGCAGCCGGCTGAGCTCGTGGGACCTCAAGCTCTCGCCGTACCTGTACATCTCCCCGTTCTTCATCCTGTTCCTCGTCGTCGGGCTCTTCCCGATCGGGTACACCGCGGTGATCTCCTTCATGGACTGGGACCTGGTGCGAAACTCCGGTACGTTCGTCGGGTTCGACCAGTACGCCACCGTGATCTCCGACCCGAAGTTCTGGGCGGCGCTGCGCAACACCTTCAGCATCTTCCTGCTGTCGTCGGTGCCGCAGCTCATCGCCGCCGTGTTCATCGCGGCGTTGCTGGATCAGAACATCCGCGCCAAGACCTTCTGGCGCATGGGCGTGCTCGTCCCCTACGTCATGGCCCCGGTCGCCGTGGCCCTGATCTTCTCGAACATGTTCGGTGACCAGTACGGCATCATCAACACCTGGCTGAGCAGCATCGGGCTGCCTCCCGTCATGTGGCATTCCGACACCTTCGCCAGCCACATCGCGATCGCCACGATGGTGAACTTCCGCTGGACCGGCTACAACACCCTCATCCTGCTGGCGGCGATGCAGGCCATCCCGCGCGACTACTACGAGGCCGCGACGGTCGACGGTGCCGGAAAGGTGCGCCAGTTCTTCGCGATCACCCTGCCGAGCCTGCGCCCCACCCTGATCTTCGTGATCATCACGTCCACCATCGGTGGCCTGCAGATCTTCGACGAGCCGCGCATGTACGACCAGACCGGCACCGGCGGCGCGAACAACCAGTGGCTGACGATCTCGCTCTGGCTCTACGACCTCGGCTGGGGACAGTGGAACCTGGGCCGCGCCGCCGCGCTGGCCTGGATCCTCTTCATCATCATCCTGGTGATCGGCGTCATCAACCTCTTCATCACCCGCAACCTGGTGCGCGACGAAGGAAGCCGCAACACCCTCACCCGGTCACAGATGCGCGCCGCCCGACGCGCAGCCCGTGCCGCCGTCGCCGCCGATCGTGCGGCGGCATCCGAACCCCGTCGCACGAACGAATCAGCGGAGGTGACGCGATGAGCGTCCTCAACGAACAGGCCGTCCCCATCGCCGACGACGCGCTGCCGACCCCGGGCGGAGGCGAGAAGAAGCACCGTCCGCGCCACGTGAAGGGCACCCGTCCGGGCTGGATCGTCTACGCCTGCCTCGCCGCCGTGCTCGTCGGCAGCCTCTTCCCGTTCTACTGGTCGCTGCTGATCGGCTCCGGCGACTCGTACACGATCCGCGACCCGAACATGTCGTGGATCCCGGGCGGCAACTTCTTCGCCAACGCCGCGAAGGTCATGAACGATCCGGCCGTGAACTTCTGGGTGGCCCTGTGGAACTCGATCGTCAGCTCCGGCCTGATCGCCCTCTCGGTCGTCTTCTTCTCGACGCTCGCCGGGTGGGCGTTCGCCAAGCTGAAGTTCAAGGGATCGAGCTGGCTGCTGGTCTTCGTCATCGCGACGATGGCCGTGCCCACCCAGCTGGGCGTCGTGCCGCTGTACATCCTGTTCAGCGAGATGGGCTGGACCGGTCAGCTCGGCGCGATCATCGTGCCCGCCCTCGTGAGCGCGTTCGGCGTGTTCTGGATGACGCAGTACCTGCGCCAGGCGGTGCCCGACGAGCTGATCGAGGCGGCCCGCGTGGACGGGGCGAGCTCGTTCCGCACCTTCCTCACCGTCGGCCTGCCGGCCGCGCGGCCCGCCGCTGCCATGCTTGCGCTGTTCACCTTCGTGTCGGCGTGGAACAACTTCTTCTGGCCGTTCATCGTTCTCGACCGGCAGAACCCAACGCTGCCCGTGGCGCTGTCGCTGCTGCAGTCCAACTACTTCATCGACTACTCGATCGTGCTCGCGGGCGTGCTTCTGGCCACGATTCCGCTGCTGATCCTGTTCGTCTTCGCCGGCAAGCAGCTGGTCAGTGGCATCATGCAAGGCGCGGTCAAGGGCTGAGCGCCCGACCGCTTCAGAAAGGTCGACTCATGACAGAGTTCTCCCGCTCCTTCCCGGAGGGCTTCCTCTTCGGCGCGGCCACCGCCGCCTACCAGATCGAAGGCGCTGCTTTCGAAGACGGCCGCACGGCATCCATCTGGGACGCCTTCAGCCGCGTGCCCGGCGCCGTGATCGGCGCCGACAACGGTGACGTCGCGTGCGATCACTACCACCGCTTCCGCGACGATGTGGCCCTGATGAAGGACCTCGGACTCGACACCTACCGCTTCTCGGTCTCCTGGTCGCGCGTGCGCCCCGACGGGGGGCCGGTCAACCGCAAGGGGCTCGACTTCTACGAGCGCCTGGTCGACGAGCTGCGGGCCAACGACATCCTGCCGTGGCTCACGCTGTATCACTGGGACATGCCGCAGGCGATCGAGGAGAAGGGCGGCTGGACCGTTCGTTCGACGAGCGAGCAGTTCCTCGAGTACGCGCTGAGCGTTCACGACGCGCTGGGCGACCGGGTGCAGAACTGGACGACGCTCAACGAGCCCTGGTGCTCGTCCTTCCTGAGCTACACCGCGGGCATCCACGCGCCGGGCCGCTACAGCGTGACCGATGGCGTGCTCGCCGCCCACCACCTCATGCTCGGCCATGGGGCGGTCGTGCGCGAGCTGCGTGAGCGCGACGCCGATCTGCGCCTCGGCATCACGCTGAACCTCACGGTGGCTGACGCCGTCGACCCCACGGATGCCGCGGATGCCGATGCCGCCCGCCGTATCGACGGGCAGTTCAACCGGTGGTTCCTCGACCCGATCTTCCGCGGCGAGTACCCCGCTGACGTGATCGAGGACATCCGTGCCGTCGCACCCGCCGCCATCGACGCGCTCGAGACGGCGAATCAGCCGGGCGACCTGAACACCATCTCGCAGCCGCTGGACGCGCTCGGGGTGAACTACTACCACGGCGAGTTCGTGGGTGGCGCACCCGACCCGCAGCCACCGCTGCCGGGCGACGCGCCGACCGACCGGCCCGCGGCATCCCCCTTCCCGTCGTTCGAGGGGATCTACTGGCACGATCGTGGCCTGCCGCGCACCAACATGCACTGGGAGGTGCAGCCCGAGGGGCTGACCCGTCTGCTGCAGCGGGTGTGGGACGAGTACGCCCAGCCGGCCGGCACCGCCCTGTACGTCACCGAGAACGGCGCTTCCTACGACGACGAGCTCGTCGTCGAGGACGGCGTCGCCCGCGTGCACGACCTCGAGCGCACGCAGTTCCTGCTCGCCCATCTGGACGCGATCCTCGACGCCGCCGATGCGGGCGTGGATGTGCGGGGCTACTTCTACTGGTCGCTCCTGGACAACTTCGAGTGGGCGTGGGGATACGCCAAGCGCTTCGGGATCGTCCACGTCGATTACGACACCCAGGTGCGCACCGCGAAAGACAGTGCGCTGGAGTATCGTCGGGTCATCGCCGCCCGCGCACTCGACGACGCGGCGGTTCCGGTCTCCGGGGCCGTCTCGCATCCCGGCGCTCCGATCTCGACTCTTCAGAGGTAGCCCGTGACCATCGACACTCCGCGCGTCGCCCCGACGCTCGAAGAGGTCGCGGCCGCCGCGGGAGTGTCGCGGTCGACTGTCTCCCGCGTCGTCAACGGCTCCACGGCCGTGAGCCCGGCGGCGCTGGAAGCGGTGCGGCGCGCCATCGCGGAGCTGAACTACGTGCCCAATCGGGCCGCGCGCTCTCTCGCGAGTCGTGCCACGATGGCGATCGCCCTCGTCGTGCCCGAAGACACCACGCGCTTCTTCGGCGACCCGTTCTTCGCATCGGTGGTGTCGGGCATCAACAGGCGGCTCAGCCGGTCTGAGTACGTGCTCAACCTGATCATCGCGAGCGACGATCCGGGCGACAAGACCTCGGCGTACGTGCGCAGCGGCGCCGTCGACGGCGCCATCGTCGTCTCGCACCACACGAGCGACACGTTCATCGACCGCATCGCGAACGTCGTCCCCGTCGTCTACGGCGGTCGCCCGGTGCGGGAGCGCGAACGCGACTACTACGTCGACGTCGACAACGTGGCGGGGGGACGCGAGGCCACGGAGTATCTGATCGGTCGCGGCTTCCGCCGGATCGCGACGATCGCCGGCCCCGTCACCATGCCCGCCGGCGTCGACCGTCTCGTGGGCTTCCGCGATGCCCTCGCCGCCGCGGGGCTCGAGCCGGTCGCCGAGGAGGACGGCAACTTCACGGCCGACGGCGGATCCGCCGCGATGCAGCGGATCCTCGATGCGGGCGTCGAGTTCGACGCGCTCTTCGTCGCGAGCGATCTCATGGCCCGCGGTGCGCTCGCGGCGCTCGGCCGCGCGGGCATCCGCGTGCCCGAGGATGTCGCGATCGTGGGCTTCGACGACTCGCCCGTTGCGCGCACGGTCAACCCGCAGCTCACCACGATGCGCCAGCCATCGCACGAGCAGGGGCAGCGGATGGCTGACGTGCTGCTGTCGATCCTCTCGGGCGGTGCACCCGATCGTGTGACGATCCTGCCCACGGAGCTCATCGTCCGCGACTCCGCCTGACCCGGCATCCGCCGGGCGCCCCGTCGCTCGGCGCCGCCACGCGTCCGTCGATCCGGCGCCGAGCGTCAGCCGACGTTCTCGGGATCGCCGCCGAGCGGGCCGATGGGGACGATGGGGCCGCCGTCGTCCGCGCCGGTCTTGCGCGCTCGGGCGATCGCGTTGCCGAGGTGGTAGATGACGAGAGCGGCCACGGTGCCCAGCACGATTGCGCCGAAGCTGAGCGTGCCGAGGTTCATCGTGAAACCGGCGATGGCGATGACGAAGGCCACGGCGACCGTGTACTGATTGACCGGGCGCGAGAAGTCCACCTGGTTGTCGACCCAGATCTTGATGCCGATGACGCCGATGAGGCCGTAGAGGGCGGTCGTGACGCCGCCGAGCACGCCCGCGGGCATCGCGAAGATGACCGCGCCGATCTTCGGGGAGAAGGCCAGCAGGATCGCGACGATGCCGGCGACCCAGTAGGCCGCGGTCGAGTACACGCGGGTGGCGGCCATCACGCCGATGTTCTCGCCGTAGGTCGTGGTTCCCGAGCCGCCGCCGACGCCGGCGATCGTGGTCGCGATGCCGTCGGCGATGAGCGCGCGCCCGGTGCGCTTGTTGATCGAGGGATCGCCGGTCATCGTCGCGACGCCGCGGACGTGGCCGACGTTCTCGGCGATGAGCACGAGGATCACCGGCAGGAACATCGGCAGCATCGCCCACGCGTGCGCGTCGCCGAACGCCGGCAAATGGAACTGCGGAAGGCCGATCCACGCGGCATCCGCGACGCCGGACCAGTCCACCCGGCCGAGGATCGCGGCGACGACGTAGCCGACGACGACGCCGAGGAAGATCGAGATGCGCCCGAGGAACCCGCGGAAGAACACGGCGAACAGGATGCAGGCGGCCAGCGTGATCGCACCGAGCAGCGCGTCCTTCTGGAAGTTCGTCCACGCCACGGGGGCGAGGTTCAGGCCGATCAGAGCCACGATCGCGCCCGAGACCACGGGCGGCATGAGCCTTTCGATCCAGCCGGTGCCGGTGGCCTGCACGAGGAAGCCGATGCCGGCCAGCAACACGCCCGCGACGAACACGCCCAGCAGCGCCTGGCTGATCTGCTCGCCCGTCTGGAGCGCCTTGCCGTCGCCGGGGCCGAGCGCGAGGATCGGAGCGATGAACGCGAACGAGCTGCCGAGGTAGCTCGGCAGGCGGTTGCCGGTCAGTAGCAGGAACAGGATCGTCCCGACGCCGGAGAACAGCAGCGTCGTCGACACGGGGAAGCCCGTCAGCAGCGGCACGAGGAAGGTCGCGCCGAACATGGCGACGACATGCTGCGCGCCGATCGCGACCGTTGCGGGCCACCCGAGCCGCTCGTGCGGCTTGACGACGGCGCCGGGCTCGACGGTGCGGCCGTCTCCGTGCTGGGTCCAGATGGGCATGCTCGTGCTCCTTCTTCGGCGGGGCGTTCAGCCGTGCGGTGGGCGGGGTGGGGCGGTCGGCGGATGCCGAGGTCAGGCTACCTGGGAGCGGGCTGTGAGCCGCGGACGCGCGCCGTGAAAGAGCGCTCCCCTCTCAGTTGCGCTCGCCCCGCGGCAGATGCTGAGGTGTCACGGCCTGCCGCGTGGCATCGAGCACCGAGGCGACCGACGCCGCCACCACGTCCGGGCGTTTCGACGCGCGGCTACGCCGCGCGCTCACCTCTCCGGTCGCCCCGCGAGCGCAGCGAGTCGAAACGCGCTTCCCCGTCAGTCGGTCAGCTTCTCGAGCAGTTCGCGGTACTTGGCGGCCGTGCGCTCGACGATCTCGGCGGGCAGCTCGGGCGGCGTCCCCTGCCCGTTCCAGGCCGCGGCGAGCCAGTCGCGGACGATCTGCTTGTCGAAGCTCGCCATCCGCTCGGCGGGGGTCGTCCCGCGCGCCCAGGCGGCGGCATCCCAGTAGCGCGACGAGTCGCTCGTGAGCACCTCGTCGGCCAGGGTGAGCACGCCGTCGGCATCCACCCCGAACTCGAACTTCGTGTCCGCGAGGATCAGGCCCTTCGCCTCCGCGGTCGCCGCCGCGCGGCGGTAGATCCCGAGGGACAGGTCGCGCAGCTGCGCGGCCCGCTCGGCGCCGACCAGTTCTTCGGCGCGCGCGAACGAGATGTTCTCGTCGTGCTCGCCCATCGGCGCCTTGTACGCCGGGGTGAACAGCGGTTCGGGCAGACGGTCGCCGTCCTGCAGGCCGGCAGGCAAGGGGATGCCGCACACCGTCCCCTCGGCGACGTACTCCTTCCACCCCGATCCGGTGAGGTAGCCGCGCACGACGCACTCGATGGGCAGCATGTCGAGGGTGCGCACGATCATCGCGCGCCCCACGACGGCGGCCGGAACCAGATCCACCGCATCGTCCGACGCGGCTACGAGCGCGTGGGTCGCGGCGAGGTGGTTCGGGATGCGCCGTCCGCCGTCGGCGCCGGAGAGCTGATCGAACCACCACAGACTGAGCGTCGTGAGCAGCTCACCCTTGCCCGGGATGCCGGGACTCAGCACGTGATCGAAGGCGCTGACCCGGTCGCTCGCGACGACGAGCATGCGCTCCGCCGGCGCGGGGCCACCCTCCGCGGGGCGGTACAGGTCGCGCACCTTGCCCGAGTAGACGTGGGTCCAGCCGGGCAGATCGGCGGGCGCGGCGGAAGGCGAGGAGGCGTCGGTCACGCGTCCATTATCGCGGGGTGATGCGGTCGACGAACGCGTAGGCCTCCGCCACGACGTCGGGCCAGAGCTCCACGGCATCCGGTCCGACGAAGACCCACTCGCGCATCGCGCGGCCGCGCATGGTCATCCGTTCCGCCCTGCCGGTCTGCTCGAGCGCGGTGACCCTCTCTTCGGGCAGCTTCGCGATCAGTCCCGACCGATAGCCCATGAACGCGAACACCTTCCCGCGGATGCGCAGGCCCTCGCTGCCGAACATCGGGCCGATGTCGACGCCCGGGAGCACCATGTACTCGGCGGCGATGTCGTCGAACGCCGCGCGCGCCTCGGTCGTCATGAGCAGACCGTAGCGCGCCGTGACAAATCAGCATATAGTCCATGTGGACTAATCAAGATGGAATAACAAGCGGCGGAGGAGAACAGTCGTGAAGAGCGCCGTGGACCGGCTCACACCGTTGGGAGTGATGGTGCTCGCGCTGCTGCGCGAGGACGACATGCACCCCTACGAGATGATCCGGCTGATGCGGCACCGTCACGACGATCGCATCGTGTCGGTGACCAACGGCACGATGTACCACACCGTCGCACGTCTGGAGAAGTCCGGTCTGCTCGCCGAGGTCGGCGTCGATCGGGACGGCAACCGGCCGGAGCGCACGACGTACACCCTCACCGATGCCGGCCACGAGGTCGTCCAGGACTGGGTGCGCCGGGAGCTTCCGCTCCTGGACCGGCACGTCGAGTTCCGCGTGGCGCTGGCCGAGGCGCACAATCTCCCCCGCGAGGACGTCGTGGCGTTGCTGTCGACCCGTCGGGAGCATCTCGCCCGTGCGCGCGACGAGCTCGCCGACGGCATCGCCCATGCGCGCGAGAGCAAGACCGGGCCGGCATCCGTCATCGAGCAGTACCTCATCGAGATCGATCGCGAGCGCGCCCTGCTCGCCGCCGACCACGACTGGCTCGCCGACCTGCTGGAACGGCTCGCCCACCCCGACTTCGTGTGGGGATCACACGAGAAAACCGATCGCTATCTGGCACAGAGAGAAGCCGCACGCTCATGACCGAACAACGCACGCGCGATGTGACCGCGCCCGCACCCACCCCCGAACGCAACCCGTGGCCCGCCCTCTGGGCGCTCGTCATCGGGTTCTTCATGATCCTGGTCGACACCACCATCGTCTCGGTGGCCAACCCCGCCATCAAGGCGGCCCTCGACCCGTCCACCAACAACCTCGACAATGTCGTGTGGGTCACGTCGGCCTACCTCCTGGCGTATGCCGTGCCCCTGCTGATCACCGGCCGTCTGGGTGATCGATTCGGACCGAAGCGCATCTACCTCATCGGCCTCGCGATCTTCACGCTCGCATCCCTGGGCTGTGGCCTGTCGGGATCCCTCGAGATGCTGATCGTCTTCCGCGCGATCCAGGGCCTGGGTGCCGCACTCATGACCCCGCAGACGATGGCCGTCATCACCCGCACCTTCCCGCCCCAGCGCCGCGGCGCCGCGATGGGCCTGTGGGGAGCGACCTCCGGGGTCGCCATGCTCGTCGGGCCGCTCGCCGGAGGCCTGCTCGTGGACGGCCTCGGCTGGGAGTGGATCTTCTTCGTCAACCTGCCCGTCGGCGTGATCGGCTTCGTCCTCGCGTGGATGCTCGTCCCGAACCTCGAGACGCACCCCCACCGCTTCGATCTGGTCGGGGTCGTCCTGAGCGCGGTCGGCCTGTTCCTCATCGTCTTCGGTCTGCAGGAGGGTGAGCACTTCGACTGGGCCGCCTGGGTCTGGACGATGATCGCGGGCGGCGTCGTGGTCATGGCGCTCTTCATCTGGCAGCAGGCGAAGACCCGCAGCGAGCCGCTCGTGCCGCTCGGACTGTTCCGCGACCGCAACTTCTCCGTGTCGAACTTCACGATCGCCACGGTCGGCTTCACGGTGACGAGCATGTCGCTGCCGCTCATGTTCTTCGTGCAGCTGGCGCGCGGTCTCACGCCCACCGAATCGGCGCTCCTGCTCGTGCCGATGGCCGTCGCCGCGGGTGTGCTCTCGCCGCTGACCGGCCGGCTGCTCGACCGGGTCGACGCCCGCGTCCTGCTGGCGCCGGGGCTGCTGCTGGTCGCCGGATCGCTCTTCTGGTACTCCTCGCTGATGCACGCCGACACTCCGATCTGGATGTTCCTGCTGCCCTCGTTCCTGATGGGCGTCGGAAACTCCGGCATGTGGGGGCCGCTGGCCACCACGGCGACCCGCAACCTCGAGCCGCGCCAGGCCGGCGCCGGCGCGGGCATCTACAACACGACGCGCACGATCGGTTCGGTGCTCGGCTCGGCGGCGATCGCCGCGTTCATGCAGTCGCGTCTCGAGGCGAACCTGCCGGGCGCCTCGAACGCCGGCGGCGACTTCGGTGCGGGCCAGCTGCCCGCGTTCGTCGTCGACGGCTTCTCGAACGCCATGGCGCAGACGATCCTGCTGCCGGCGATCGTGCTGCTGATCGGCGTCGTCGCCGTGCTGTTCATGCAGCGCCCGCCGCACCTCGTCAAGCGCTGAGCGCGCGCGGCATCGCCCATCGCCGCCCGGTGAGGCCCGACGACGACACGACTCGTCAGTCGAGCGCCACCCGGGCGGCGATGTCGCGCCGGTAGTGCGAGCCCTCCAGGCCGATCCGCTCGAGAGCGGCATACGCCTGGTCGCGCGCGGCGCCGAACGAGGAACCGGTCGCCACGACATTGAGCACGCGTCCCCCCGTCGCCACCAGCTCGTCGCCGCTCACCGCCGTCGCGGCGTGGGCGAGGTGCACTCCCGGGACGGATGCCGCGGCATCCAGCCCCGTGATGACCCGCCCGGTACGCGGCGCCTCGGGGTAGCCCTCGCTCGCGAGCACCACGGTGATCGCGGCGGTGTCGGCGAACTCCGGTGCCGGCTCGTCCTCGAGCGTGCCGGATGCCGCCGCCATCAGCAGTCGCGACAGAGGGCTGGTCAGACGGGCGAGCACGACCTGGGTCTCGGGGTCGCCGAAGCGGGCGTTGAACTCGATGACCTTGATGCCGTCGGCGGTCAGGATGAGTCCCGCGTAGAGCAGACCGATGAAAGGGGTGCCCTCGGCATCCAGCGTGCGGATGACCGGCTCGGCGACCGTGCGGGTCACCTCGGCGACGAACGCCTCCTCGCTGCCGAAGTCGTCGCTCAGCCAGGGCAGCGGCGAGTACGCGCCCATGCCGCCCGTGTTGGGGCCCGTGTCACCGTCATACGCGCGCTTGAAGTCCTGCGCGGGGCTGAGCGCGCGCACCGTGTCGCCGTCGCTGACGAAGAAGAGCGACACCTCCGGGCCGGAGAGGAACTCCTCCACCAGCACGGGACCGGTGGGAAGGTACGTATCGGCGTGCGCGAGCGCCGCCTCGCGGTCGTCGGTGACGACGACGCCCTTCCCGGCGGCCAGCCCGTCGGCCTTCACGACGTGCGGCGCGCCGTAGGCGTCGAGGGCGGCTTCGACCTCGGCGCGGGTCGTGGCCCGCGTCGCCCGACCGGTGGGCACGTGGGCGGCATCCATGATCCGCTTCGCGAACGCCTTCGAGCCCTCCAGCTGCGCCGCGGCCTTTCCGGGGCCGAACACCGGGATGCCGTGCTCCCGCAGGGCGTCGGCGACTCCCGCGACCAGCGGCGCCTCGGGGCCGATGATCACGAGGTCGATGTCGTGGTCGTTGGCATACTCGGTCACCGCGGCGGGGCTGTTGGCATCGAGGGCGGCGACGATCGTGGCGTCGGCGGCGATGCCGGCGTTGCCGGGGGCCGCGAACAGGTCGTGGCCCGCGTTCTCCCCCTTCAGAGCGAGGAGGATGGCGTGCTCGCGGGCACCGGAACCGAGGACGAGAATGCGCACCCGGCCAGCCTACCGACGGGCCGCCGCGTCGTGAGTGCGGGCTAGCGTGGAGGCATGGCCCGCAAGATCTCCACCGCCGACGGTCGTGAAGCCCTCGCCGCTGTCACCGCGGCGAGGGATGCCGAGGTGACACCGCCGCGCACGGAGCTGGCGACCGCCGTGCGGTACCTCCTGCAGCTGCTGGTCGAGAAAGCCCCCGGCAACACCGTCGAAGTGCGGGTGCCGCCGTTCGGTGCGGTGCAGGTGGTCGAAGGCCCGCGGCACACGCGCGGTACGCCGCCGAACGTCGTCGAGACCGATGCGCCCACCTGGATTGCGCTGGCGACCGGTGCCGAGTCGTGGGCCGATGCCCTGGATGCCGGTCGCATTCTCGCGTCCGGCACCCGGGCCGACCTCGCGCCCCTGCTGCCGCTGCGTCCCTGACGCCGGAGCGGCCGGAGAGACGCCGGAGCGGACGGAGAGGCTCCTGCGCGGTCAGACGGTGACGACGATCTTGCCGCGCGTGTGGCCCTCTTCGAGAGCGGCGTAGGCCGCGGCAGCCTCGTCGAGCGGGTACGTCGCGGCGATCTCGACGCGCAGCTCGCCTGCCGCGACGAGCTCAGCCAGCTCACCGAGCTGCGATGCGTTCGGACGCACCCACACGTAGTGGCCGCCGAACTCGGTGCGCGCACGGGCGTCGGCGATCGAGGCGACGACGCCGCCTTCGGCGAGCAGGTCGGGCGTCGAGTCCAGCGTCGAGCCGCCGACGAAGTCGATGATGACGTCGAACCCCTCGGGGGCGATCTCTCGGGCCGCGGGCACGAGACCCTCGCCGTAGACGACGGGCTCGGCGCCCAGCTCGCGGAGGTAGTCGTGGTTGCGCGCAGACGCCGTGCCGACCACGCGGGCACCGCGCCGGCGCGCGAGCTGCACGCCGAACGATCCCACGCCGCCCGCGGCGCCGTGGATCAGCACGTTCTGGCCCGCGCCCACTCCGGCACGCTCGAGCGTCTGCAGAGCGGTCAGCCCGGCCAGCGGCAGGGCGGCGGCATCCTCGAACGACAGGCCCTCCGGCTTGAGGGTGGCGGTGCGCACCGGCACCGGCATGAACTCGGCGACCGAGCCGTTTTCGACGATGTCGGCGCGTGCGTAGGCGAGCACCGCGTCGCCCACGGCGAACTCGGGGGTGTCCAGTCCCGTCTTCTCGACGATGCCGGCGACGTCCCAGCCGGGCACGACGGGAAGACGCGTGTCGATGAGGCCGCGCAGGTAGCCCTCACGGATCTTGTAGTCGACGGGGTTGATCCCGGCGGCGACCACCCTCACCACCAGGGTGTCGGGACCGACGTGCGGCTCCTCACGATCGGTGAGCTCGAAGCGGTCGTTGCCGCCGAAATCCGAATAGACAAGTGCCTTCATGCTCGATCCCAACCATGCGCGCCCGGCATCCATTCCTCCGGACGAGCCTCGCGCCTATTCTGGGGGCGTGATCAGACTCGCCACGATCGGCACCAGCACCATCACCGAGAAGTTCGCCGATGCCGTCGCGCAGACGCCCGGCATCCGCATCGACGTGGTGTTCTCCCGCGACGCGGCGCGCGGTCGCGCGTTCGCCGATCGGCTCGGCATCGACGGTGTGAGCACCGACCTCGATGCTCTGCTGGCCTCCGGCGAGGTGGATGCCGTCTACGTGGGGTCGCCGAACGGCGCCCACGCGGCGCAGGCCGACGCGGCCATCGCGGCGGGCGTGCACGTGTTCCTCGAGAAGCCGGCGACACCGACGGCGGACGAGTTCGCCCGCCTCGTCGAGGCTGCCCAGGCCCGTGGGGTCGTCGTGTTCGAGGGCATGCGCAACGCGTACGACCCGGGCATGACCCGCCTGCGTGCCCTGCTGCCCCAGGTGGGAACGGTGCGGCTGGTGTCGTTCGGTCAGAGCCAGCGGTCGGCGCGGTATGACCTCGTCCTGGCCGGGGAGACGCCGAACATCTTCGACCCGGCGCTCGCGGGCGGGGCGCTGTTCGATCTGGGTGTCTATCCGCTCAGCGCCGCGATCGAGCTGTTCGGTGCGCCGCGTGCGGTGGTCGGAGCGACGGCGACGATCGCGACCGGTGCCGACGGCGCGGGTGCGGCCGTGCTCTCCTACGACGGCTCCGTCGTGCAGATCGCGTTCTCCAAGATCGGCGCCTCGCGTCGACCGAACGAGATCCAGGGCGAGCTCGGCACGATCGAGATCGATGAGATCACGGCGCCGCGCCGGATCACGCTCGACCTGTTCTCCGGCGTGCACGAGGAGATCGAGATCGACGGCCCCGACAACAACATGCGCTTCGAGGTGGCCCGCTTCGCCCAGCTCGTCCGCGGAGATGACGATGCGTCTGCCGACCAGCGGCGCAGCCTCGACGTGCTGCGCGCGGTCGAGGCGATCCGTGCCGGTGCCGAGCAGCTCCCCGCCCCGCGGCCCCAGTGACAGGAGAAACTCATGAGTGACACCAAGAGCGGCTTCAGCGCCGATGAGCGTGCGGCGATGGCGCAGCGCGCCGAAGAGCTGCGATCCACGAAGGGGCTGAAGGGCGCCGCCAAACAGGCCGCGGAGCTCGAGGCGTGCATCGCGGCGATCGACGCGTTGACCGGCACCGACAGGGAGGTGGCCACACTGCTGCACCGCGTCGTCACCGAGGAAGCGCCGCAGCTCGCGCCGAAGACCTGGTACGGCTTCCCGTCCTACGCCCGCGAGGGGAAGGTGGTCGTCTTCTACCAGCCGGCATCGAAGTTCGACACGCGATACGGCACGGTGGGCTTCCAGGAGGACGCGCTGCTGGACGACGGTGACATGTGGGCGACCTCGTTCGCCGTGGTCGCCGTGACACCGGCCGTCGAAAAGACGCTGCGAGAGCTCGTCGCCCGATCGGTGGGCTGAGCGCGCACCACCGGCGTTCGCCGGGGGACGGCGCCGGACGGCGCCGGATCGGCGCGGGCGACGACCTAGACTGGTGGGGTTCCACCGTCCCCGATCCGATGAGTCCGACGTGTCCGACGACGCCCCCGCTCCCACCCGTACCCACGGCGCAGGAGCGACCCGCACCTTCGATGTGCGTCATGTGCAGCTCGGTCGCGCCCTCCTCGCGGCCCTCGCCGCCGTGATGGTGACCTTCTCGCCCGACCACTCGGCATCCGTCGGTCTCGCCGTCTTCAGCGGGTGGGCGATCGCCACCGCGCTCGTGCTCCTAATCGGCGCGTGGCTCGCCTTCCCGCGCGAGCGTCGTTCCGTTCCGATCCTGCTCGGGGTGCTGACCCTGCTCGCGGGGATGGCCACCGGCATCCCGGGGCTGCGTTCCACGGGGCTGTTCTTCGTCGTCGTCATCGCGTGGGCGCTGATCGCGGGTGTCGCCGAGCTCATCGCGGGCATCCGGCAGCGCCGCAGCGCCGCGTCCCTCGTGGGCGTCCTTCGCAGCGAGCGCCGCGACGAGGGGCGCGACGGCGTGCTCGCGGGTGCGCTCACCATCGCGCTCGGTGTCGGTCTGCTTCTGGTGAACCCCGCGTACAGCCTGGAGTACTTCATCTCCGAGGCCGGGCGTTCCTTCACCCTGACCGGCATCACCATCGGTGTCGGCCTCTTCGGCGGCTATGCCGCCATCATCGCCGTCTTCCTCGGCATCGCCGGCCTCTCGCCGCGACGCCCCGCCGCCGAGGACGGCACCCGTTCAGGAGGATCCGCATGAGCGAGCCGCGTCCCACCCGTCGTGATCTGCTCAAGCCGGTGCAGCTGCTGGGCTTCGCCTTCGCCGCCGCCGTGTTCTCCGGCCTCGTCACGCTCGTCTCGATGGGGTTCTTCCAGGACCTCACCGGCGACGAGCGTGTGCACGTCGTCGTGGTCTCTCTGGTCGTCGCCGGTGTCGCCTTCATCGCGACCCTGGTCATCATCGCGCTGTGCATGCTCGCGATCGATCCGGCGAAGATGGGCGGCGAGATCGACCACGGTGTGCTCATGGACGACACGGATGCCGAGGCATCCCCCGACGCCACGGACGACGGCGCCGCGCCACGCCGCTGAGCACGTCGAGACGCGCGCTCAGACCCGGTCGACGAGCTCGTCCGCCAGGCCGGTGTACCCGGCCGGCGTGAGCGCCAGCAGCCTCTCCTTCGCGTCCTCGCCGATGTCGAGCGTGCGCACGAACTCCGCCAGCTCGGGGCCGCCGACGCGGCGTCCGCGCGTGAGCTCCTTCAGCAGGGCGTAGGGGTCGGTGATCTGCGACCGTCCCGCGACGATCTCCGCGCGCACCACCGTCTGGATCGCCTCGGCGAGCACCTCCCAGTTCGCGTCGAGGTCGGCGAGGAGCACGTCGCGGGAGAGCGAAATCTCGGTGAGCCCGCGCTGCAGGTTGTCGAGAGCGAGCAGGGAGTGGCCGAACGCGACGCCGATGTTGCGCTGCGTCGTGGAGTCGGTGAGGTCGCGCTGCATACGGCTGGTGACGAGGGTGGACGCCAGCGTCGTGAACAGGCCGCCGGAGATCTCGAAGTTCGCTTCGGCGTTCTCGAAACGGATCGGGTTGATCTTGTGCGGCATGGTCGACGAGCCGGTGGCGCCGGCGACCGGGATCTGCGCGAAGAAGCCCATCGCGATGTAGGTCCAGATGTCGGTTGCGAGGTTGTGCAGGATGCCGCCGGCGTGACGCACGCGGTCGTACAGCTCCACCTGCCAGTCGTGCGATTCGATCTGCGTCGTCAGCACGTTGAAGTCGATGCCGAGGCCCTCGATGAACGCGCGGGACAGTTCGGGCCAGTCGACGTCGGGGGCGGCGGCCAGATGCGCCGACCAGGTGCCGGTGGCGCCGGAGAACTTCGCCAGGTACTCGCCGCCGGCGATCTGCGCGGCCACACGCTCCAGCCGCCAGGCGAAGACGGCGAGCTCCTTGCCCATCGTCGACGGGGTGGCCGGCTGGCCGTGGGTGCGCGAGAGCATCGCGGCATCCCGGTGCTCGTGAGCGAGCGCCGCCAGCGCGTCGATCACGGCGCGCAGCTTCGGCAGCCAGACGTTCTCGACGGCACGCTTGACCGTCAGGGCGTATGACGCCGAGTTGATGTCCTCGCTGGTGCACGCGAAGTGGGTGAGCTCGGCGACGGCGTCGAGGCCGAGTGTGTGCAGGCGGTCGCGCACCAGATACTCGACAGCCTTCACGTCGTGGCGGGTCACCGACTCGGTGG
>NZ_JAUF01000050.1:0-23478 GCF_000585455.1 Microbacterium sp. MRS-1 | reverse complement strand
CTGTTCATACGCAGCCGGGCTCTGCCTCTCCGCAGCCTTGCAATGGATTTAGCAACACGGCCTAAGGGCGGCGATGCCCGCCTTGCCCCCGGGGGATTCGAAGGGTGAGCGGGAACGGCCGTCCCTCGCGCACCGTGTGTACGAACGTGCACTACCGGTCGTCCGGGTGGCGACATGGTGGCTGAGCTTCGAACTGAAGCACATGATTTACCGCTCCGTGCGGTGGGCGTACCGGCTCATGCGTGGGCGGCGTGGCGCGGGGACAACAGGCGAAGATGAAAACCTGGACCCGGAAATCGAGCGGATCTTGCGTCTGGCTGCCGAAATCGATCCCGCGATCTCCTGGACCGCGCATTCATACTCGAAGCTGCAGGCATGGCACGCGCGGGATGACGGATATGTAGAGGTCTTAGAGGCGGCGCTCGCCGAAATGGGTAGCAATCCCGCGGCTCTCGTGCTTGCGCCCTGGGTGGGCGTTGGCGGTGCGGATACCGTTGCCCTGAACTATGCGCTCGCGCTAGCCGAGTCGCCTGGTTTCGAAGGTCGCACGACGATTGTGGGCACTTTCCTTCAGGAGCGGACCGTGCACGAACGGATCCCCGGCAACGTGAAGTATGTGCACCTGTGGGATCGATGGCTGGAACTGCCGCCGGAGGTACGTCGGCGTCTCCTAGCGCAGTTCATCGTGTGGGCGGACCCTTCCGTCGTGATATCCGTGAACTGCTTCCATCTCACCGAGTCTCTGACGGAGTACAACCGCCAGATCTCCACCGGACGACGCGTGTTCACGACCCTTTTTGCCTTTGACCGAATCGGGTTCGGGCTTCCGGTGAATCCCATCACGGATGACAGCCAGCGTCAGTGGCTCGATTCAACCGCAGGCGTGATCACGGACAATACGGCAACCGCCCGCCTCGTGGAGGACATCCTGGCGTTGCCTAAGGACCGAGTCCTCGTCCATCGCCAACCGGTGACGAAGCAGGAGACGGCTTTGCCCCGGGGCACCCGGGCCTACAACAACGAGTACTTCTCCGCTCTGAACCCGTTCCGACTGCTGTGGCCGCATCGGCTCGATGAGGAGAAGCAACCGGAAGCGCTCATCCTCATCGCGGACGAGCTTCGGCGTCGACAGATTCCGGCTGTCATCGACGTATGGGGCCAGCGGGTGATGTCGGACGAGGGTGACGGCCTCATCGACCGACTCGAACACGCAGGAGTACGGTACCGTGGGCCGTACACCGGGGGACTGGCCGCTCTCGACACCTACGACTATCATGCGCTGCTCCTCACCTCGAAGTCTGAGGGGCTGCCGTTGGTTCTCGTCGAGGCGCTTCTGCGGGGCTTGCCCGTTATCTCGGCCGCTGTAGGGGGGGTTCCGGACCTGATAAGAAACGGCGAGACCGGTCTGCTCGTGCCCCATGCGTATGCCGCGGAGGAGTTCGCCGACGCGATCAGGAGCCTCATGGCGGATCTACTGTTGCGGAGAAGGATCATCGAGTGCGGGTACGAGCGTGCGCGCTCATGTCATTCGTGGAGTTCATTCGTTGCAGTCGTGGGCGAGGACATCGTCGCGGGATCACGGAGATAACCCGCAATCTCCGCCAGGCTCGCATCGAATGCTCGTGGAGTATGGCGATCGCGCACTCGCTTCATGGCGGCCGCTGACCGCGCGCGAGCTAGTTCCGGTTCAGCCCAGATCTCCTCCAGGCGGTCCACGTAGCTGCCGACGTCTCTGAAATCTGCGACCGGATAGCCGGTCGTGTTGTCCAGGACTTCGTTGACGCCGCCCACGTCAGCGGCGACGGATGGGATGCCGCACCCCATCGCCTCAAGCAACGACAGGGGAACGCCCTCCCACTCGCTCGTGAGGATGTAGGCACCGAATCGGGAGAGAGGAAGCTCCGCGAATCGCTCGTACGGCGGGTGCCGGTGCGCGCCGTACGCCTCCAACTCCGCGAGCACCTTATCGATGGCGGCATCGGCCATGACGGGCTCTCCGTAGAAGTGAAACTCGAAGGGAAGCTTTCGAGCTCGACTCTCGGCCACGATATCCGCGAAGATATCCAGCCGCTTCGCCAGATCGAACCGGCCGGCCCACAATACTCGAAGCGCGTCAGTGCGCGAATCGGCGCCGAGGCGAGCCGAATCAACCGGCAGGTCAACGACGCTGCGTTGTACCGCAAACTTTTCCGCGGGGTATCCGAGTTCTGCCACCGCCGCGTGCGCGAAGTGCTGGCTGTCGACCAGAACGGCTCGGACGGGAGCCAGAAAGTCAGGTCGTCGCAAGAAGAGGACCGACGTGCGCTCTCCGTCCTCCGTGCGATCAAACGAGAACGTCGACAAGAAGATGTTGCATATCGCGTCGAGCTCGCGGCCCCATCGCTCCACCACGTCGTATGCGATGGTCGAATTGAAAGCGTGGACCGTCCGGACCCGCTTCTGCGCGATCACCTGTGGAATGATCCAATCGACGAACGCGCTTCGGGGCACGCCCTGTCCGAGGAACTCCCTGAGCTCGACAACGTGCACCTCGGGTGGAAGCTCGCGAATCCGACGCGACTCCGCGTTCTCCGTCGTGATGAGTGCGACGGTCGCCATCGGATCGGCGCGCTGGACGGCCCGAAGATACTCCAGCAGAACCGAATCGCCACCGCCCGTGTTGAACCAGGGGGCGAAGAAGAGGTAGTCAATGTGGGATGGCAGTCGCGTGGCGATCTGCCAATACGCGTCGATGCTGAGGCAAAGGTCCGGCGGGTAGGGTTCTCCCCATCGCTCGTACCATGTGTCGACGGCTGGGCGGGGGAAGGGGAGGAGCGGTTCTATCCGGTTCTGCTCGACCCACATCCGACGGACATCCGGAGCAAATCTCTCCCGGACTGGAACGGTGCGGCGAACGAGTGGGAGTCTGCGCAGCCTGATCCATGCTCGGCGCGCCAGCTGCGTGGGGAGGCCGGGCCTGGTGGTTGGGGATACCGCGTGGCGTTCTCGTTGACTCGCGCCGGGCAGCGCGCTGAGCGGAGTGAGCACAGGACGCGTCGATTCCCAAGGGGCGCTGTCTGTCCAGACGCGGTGGAACCCGACTGTGCCCGAGACGGGGATTTGCCGCACGCGCGCAAGGACGAGACGGATCCCGCTCGGAAGCGCGCTTCCTTCCTGCCTAAAGGCTGGCTCGAGGACGGAGCGTGCTCCAATAAGGGTCGGTGACCACACGCGCATGTGCGCGACCAAGGCCGCGGGCCGGTCATCATCCGTACCGTCCCAGGACAGCTGGGGCCAGGTCCCGCTGCGCCTTCCGAACGTCAGAACCATCGCCGGGCGGGCGGATCCGCCGCTGCGCGCCGCCGCTATGAGGCCGAGTCGGAACCAGTTTGCGGACACGAGGTCGCCAGCATCGAAGAGGGCGAGGTAGTCGCCTGAAGAGCTGAAGATCCCGTCGCGAATCATCTCGCTGAGTGAATTCGTCGATGAGTGCGTGATCGAGATTGGTAATGATATCGACTGGGTGGCGAGCCAGCGCGTCAGGTATTCGCCAGCGTCGGGTGTTGTTACGAGTTGTATACCAAGGTCATCCGTGGTGAGCTCGGTGGCCGCCCGCAGGATGGAGCGGAGGGTAGGAACGGCCTCCCTGCCGTGGCGGCGCACGGTGACGATTGCGGTGAGAGATGTCATCGGCCGGGTCGCCAACGCCCCGTGAGGCGCAGCAGGAGAGCGCGCACTCGGAAGTCGATCGTGTGTGTGAGCTGGCGCTCCAGCTCATTTGTGCGGGAAGAGAGCGACTGGAGGCTGTCACGCACCTCGTCGAACCGATCGTCCAGGAATCGAGTGAGGTACAGGGGGAGGCCGAGGCCGGCCTCTCCTACGTAGCCCCGAAGGGCACGATCACGGACCTGCCGATCCATGATTCGGTGGAGGCCGGCGGAATCGACCACTGAGTTACCGAGGGGGCCCGTGGAAGCGGGCCGCTGGTGCCAGTACGCGAGGGGCACGCCGTCGATGAATCCGATGCCCCCATGCGCCGCTAACCGCAGGTTGCACTCCCAATCTCCGGTGACAGGAAGTGACTCGTCGAACAAGCCCACGGCATCGAGGGCGGAGCGTCGTATGAGCAACGAGATCGGGACGCAGGTGTTGAAGCGGAGCAGGTCGAAGAGGGTGACGCTCGATAGTTGGGGGAGGAATACCTCGCGTGAGATCTCCTCGACATGATCGTTAGAAATGCGCTCCCAGACAATCTCGGTACGAACCGCTACCGCCGACTGCGGGTGAGACTGCAGATGCGCGACCGTCGCCGCCAGGAACGAGGGGGCCCAGGTGTCGTCGTCATCGTGGATGGCCACGAACTCCGCCTGCCCGCGTCGAACGGCTTGATTCGAGGCCGCCTCCATGCCCCGGCTGTGCGCGTTATGGATGACCTCGACGCGATCGCCAAGTATGTCGGCGCGCGAAGAGACCACCGAGTCGACGCGGGCGGAGTCCCCGCCGTCGTTCACTAGCGTCAGTGTCCAGTCATCGTAGGACTGAGCGAGCACATCGTCGATCGCGCGCGTAAGCAGACCCGGCCGATCCTTTGTGCGCATCACGATATTGACGCGACCGGCGTTGAAGTCGGGCACATTCACTCCATCCCGCGCTCGAGTGAGTCTCCGGTCTCAAGCGCAATCTAGAATAGCTCGATGGGTGCGTAGGTGCCGGAAGGGAATCATGACGACATCGAACCTGCCGACGGCGCCGCTCCGAGCGCCGGGAGTCGGCGTTGGGCTGGTCGGCGTTCTGAAACGCCGGCACCTTCTGGGCCTACTCGTCCGGAAGGAGGTCCAGATTCGCTATCGAGGGTCCGTCCTCGGGTGGTTCTGGTCGTATGTTAAACCGCTTGTTCAGTTCGTTGTGTTCTTCGTCGCTCTGGGTGTTTTCCTGCAGCTCAACAGCGCGATCGAGTTCTACCCCGTTTACCTGCTGACGGGAATGACTGCGGTGACCTTCTTCAATGAGGCGTTTTCGAACGGCACCCGCAGCATCGTCGACAACGGTGCGCTGATCAAGAAGATCTACCTGCCGCGCGAGCTCTTCCCCGTCGCGAGCACTCTCGTCGCAGTGGTGAACACGATTCCGCAAGTCATCGTGATCCTCGTGCTCGCGATGGTGTTTGGCTGGTCATTCTCGCTCGGCGCGCTGGGAGCGATCGTGCTGGGGCTGGTGATCGTCGCGGTGCTCGCCACAGGGATGGGGCTGCTTTTCGGTGCCGTCAACGTCGCCTTCCGCGATGCTCAGAGCTTTGTAGAGATCATCGTGATGTGTGCGATGTGGGCGTCGCCGGTGATGTATCAATGGCAGATGGTCGCTGACCGATTGGGTGACCTCGGCTTCCTGCTGTATCGATTGAACCCGTTGACGATCGCGGTCGAGCTCTTCCACTACGGCTTCTGGGCGCCGATCACGTCCGAGGCGCAACCCCTGCCGGGCTTGTGGGCGTTCTCGCTGGTCGCGCTCGTCGTATCCATTGTCGTGCTGGCCGTTGGACAGCTCGTGTTTCGACGGCTGGAGGGCCGCTTTGCTCAGGAGCTCTGACCTATCGAACGCGGCGATCGTTGTCGATAGAGTGCATAAGACGTTCAAACTGCGTCACACGCACTCCTTCAAAGAGACTTTCCTCGCTGCCATCAAGCGGAAGCCGCTCACCACGGACTTTCACGCTCTCGACGACGTGAGCTTCTCGGTTAACCAGGGAGAATCTGTCGCCCTGCTCGGATTCAATGGGTCTGGGAAGTCGACCATACTCAAGCTTGTGTCCGGGGTGATGACCCCGGACAGCGGACGTGTCCTCACTCGCGGGCGCGTCGCCGGACTCATCGAGGTCGGAGCTGGCTTCCACCCGGACCTCTCTGGACGCGAGAACATCTATCTGAATGCGGCGATTCTTGGGATGTCTAAGAAGGAAACTGACGCTCGGTTTGAGGAGATCGTCGCTTTCAGCGAGATCGAGGAGTTCATCGACACGGAAGTCAAGCACTATTCCTCCGGGATGTTCCTCCGGCTGGCCTTTTCGGTGGCCATCCACACCGAGGTCGACGTGCTGCTGATCGACGAAATCCTTTCGGTCGGGGATGAACCGTTTCAGCGCAAGTGCCTCGCGCGTATCCGTGACCTGCATTCGCAGGGGCGAACCCTAGTCGTGGTCAGTCATGACCTGGACATGGTCGCCAACCTTTGCGACCGCGGGATTCTCCTGCAGAAGGGGCGCGTGGCCTTTGACGGACCGAGTGGCGAGGCCGTTGCACGGATGCGTGCCTAACCGCGGGGCCCGAAGCCTTCGGCCTCACGGGTTCTCAGCGAGGGGGCGCGGGAAGATCTGGAGCACTTCGCGCATGCGCCCGGTATCGGCGACGCTGAAAGACGGTTCATCCGACAGATAGGTCTCGTAGGAGCCTGGCCTCGCCCCCCTGTGGAGATCTGCGTTCGAGGTGCCGATGCCGGTGCCGACGTTCACGACCCCGCCGCTTTGCAGATCGGCCGCGGAGATGCTTGCGTGTATGGCGTTGGCGACATCATCTACGTGGATGTAGTCGCGGACGAACGGCGCGCCGAGCCTAAGCCGCACGCTCGTGTCGCCGTACGCCAGCCTGTTGATCAAGGACTTATCGAGCCCCACGCCGTAGACGTTGAAGAGTCGAAGCGAGATACCACTCAGCGATCCCTGAGCGCTGGCTTCGGTCAGGACGTCCTCCATACGGATCTTCAGCCGCGCGTAGTCCGTCGTACCGTGTCGTGGCGCCCATTCGGCGAAAGGTCTGGTTCCGGCATCACCATAGACTGCACTGCTCGACGCAAAGACAATTCGCTCGCAGCCTGCGGCGGCGGCGTTGCGCACAAACGCCTCCCACGCATCGATGGCTGGAAGGTCCGCGGCCCCGGCCGTATTGACGGGATTGGCGAGCGAGATGATGCAGCGGGGGCGGACATCCAGCAGTGTTTCCCGGGTTCCAACGGTGTCGAGTAGGTCGAGGCGTCGGCCAGTTCCACTTCGGGAGGTGCTGACAAATGCCGTCCGGTGCGAGTCCAGAACGTGCGCCACGCGTCGCCCGATGGGACTGGTGCCCCCCAGCAGCAGGACGTCTGTTCGCGTCACTGGAGTCTGGCGAAGCCGAAAGACCGCAGTGCGTCCTTCAGCTCCCCGTCCGAAATCGAGTAGCTCAGCGTGCGCCTCAGGGTCTCTCGAGCCCATGCGATCGTGTCGCCCTCCTCATGCTCGTCGTCCTCCGTGACGACCATGATCTTCGGGTGAGAGGTGCGGTCGACCATACTCGCGCGATAGGACAGCTCCTCATACATCTTCTCGCCGGGGCGAAGGCCGATGATATCCACCTTGAGCCGCGGATTCACCGCGTCGATAAGGCCCTGAGCCAGATCGACCACGCGAATCGGCTCACCCATATCGAGCACGAAGAGGTCGCTGCCACGCCCGGCGATGGCTGACTGGATGACGAGCTGAGCGGCTTCGTCGATCGTCATGAAATAGCGCGTGATCTCCGGGTGCGTCACGGTGAGATTCACCTGCCGCGCCAACTGGCGACGGAAGATCTGCATGACGCTGCCCTCGCTCTCGAGGACATTCCCGAATCGTACAGCCGAAAAGATGGTTTCCGTCTGGCTCCCCAGGTCGCGCATCAGTAGTTCCCCGATTCGCTTCGTCGCTCCCATGACGTTGGTCGGGTTGACGGCCTTGTCGGTGGAGACGTATATGACACGCTCCGCTCCGGCGGCCGCGGCTTGCTCGAATACGTTGAGGGTTCCCCACACGTTGTTGTTGAAAGCCTCGACCGGGCTGTGCTGCATCAGTGGCACGTGCTTGTATGCCGCCACGTGGAAGACGTACTCGGGCCGGTACCTCTCCATCAGTTGAGACATGCGCGGAGTTGACTGGACGTCGGCGATCTCGAGCCGAACCTCACTCGCTTCATGGAACTCGTGACCGAGCCGGAACATGGCGCTCTCAGATCGATCCGCACACACCACGACCTCCGGCCCGAGCGCCTGCAACTGGGCGACCAGGCGTGAACCGATAGAACCTGCCGCGCCGGTCACCAGGATCCTGCGATCTGCGATGATGTCTCGGGCGTGCATCATGTCGTGCTTGATGGGCGCGCGACCGACCAGATCCAGGACATCGATGTCGGTGAGGTCGTCCACGGACACACGCTCACGAGAGACCACCCGGTAGGTGCGGGGGACGATGGCTATTTCCACGGCGGGGCGGGGGACACGGGTGACAAATTCTCTCACCACCGCGGCGTCGGCTGAGGGGATGGCGAGGTAAACCATCTGAACCGCCCGCGCCTCACATACGAAGGCCACGTCGGCGAGGGTGCCGAGGATGTCGTCGCCCGTTAAGGTGTCGTCCAAGTAACCCACCACGACGTCACCGGCCTCGACGACATCCTCCGCCAAGGAACGACCGGCAGTCCCGGCCCCGGCGATAAGGACGCGCTTGTGGTTGGCGGGTGTTGAGTTCTTGCCCGGTTTGGGCTCGGCGGATGAGTTATCCATGCGTGTTGGTCGTCCTCATGAACTGTGTTGAACCTGCCTGGGGTGTGGGGCCCGCTAACCACGCGGTCAGTGTGGGAAGCGCTGGGGCGGGCCGGTAACCGAGCTCTCGGAGACGATCCAGGTTGAGGACGCTGTTCTGGGGGCGCGGTGCGATCGGGGTCTTGGCGTCGGCGTAGTACTGCTCGGTGGTGACGGGGGTGACGCGGTCGGGGTCGTGTCCGGTGAGTCGGTAGACGTCGCGGGCGATGTCGTACCAGGTGGTGGGTTCGCCACCGTTGGTGACGTTGTAGAGGCCGTACGGCGCCCGGGAGTCGACCAGGTGCTGGATGGCGTCGGCGATCGTGGCGGTGAAGGTCAACCTGCCGGTCTGGTCGTTGACGACGGACGGGTTGATGCCGCGTTCGGCGAGTGCGGCCATGGTGCGGACGAAGTTGTTGCCGTCGCCGATGACCCAGCTGGTGCGGATGATGTAGTGGCGGGGGACGGTGCTGACGACAGCGTCCCCGGCGGCTTTGGTCTGTCCGTACACGCCCAGCGGAGAGACCCGGTCGGTCTCGGTGTAGGGGCCGGTTTTCGTGCCGTCGAACACGTAGTCGCTGGAGACGTGGACGAAGGTGATTCCGTATCCGGTGGCGATGCGGGCGAGGGCGGCGACGCCGGTGACGTTCCCGGTCCACGCGGCGGTGCGTCCTTCGGGGCTTTCCGCGGTGTCGACGGCGGTGTAGGCGGCGGCGTTGATGATGGTGTCGTAGTCGCGCCAGCGGCGCGCGGTCTCGAGCCCGGGGGCGGTGAGGTCGAGGGTGTCTCGGGTGGTGTATTCCACCCAGGGCTGGTCGCCGTATGCGGCGCGGAGGGCTTTCCCGAGTTGCCCGTTCGATCCGACGATGAGGGTCTTCTTCGGCGGGATGGGGGTGACGTCGGCCAGCCGGGGGTGGGCGAGGTCTTTCGCGGAGATCTCGACCTGATCCAGCGGGATGGGCCAGTCGATCGCGGCGGTTTCGTCGGCGAGGTTGAGGAAGGAGTATTCCGCGGTCGGTGACCAGTGATCGTTCACGAGGTACGTGTAGGCGGTGTCGGGCTCGAGGGTTTGGTAGGAGTTGCCGACGCCGCGGGGAACGAAGATCGCTTTCGACGGGTCGAGCTCGGTCGTGTAAACCGCACCGAAGGTGGGGCCTTCGCGCAGGTCCACCCAGGCGCCGAAGATCCGTCCCGTCGCCACCGACACCCACTTGTCCCACGGTTCGGCGTGGATGCCGCGGGTGGTGCCGACAGCATCGTTGAAGGAGATGTTGTTCTGCACCGGCCCGAAGTCGGGCAGGCCGAGTGCGGTCATCTTCTCCCGCTGCCAGTTCTCTTTGAACCAGCCCCGCGCATCCCCATGCACCGGCAGATCGAACACCACCAGCCCCGGAATCGGCGTTTCGGTGACCGTCAGCTGCTTCCCGTACTCGGTCACCGCGTCACTGCCCCTTCGACGCGTAGAACGCTTCGACGCCGTCCTTCGCCGGCGCCCACCACGCCTCGTTCTGCTGGTACCAGTCGATCGTCGCGGCAAGACCGGCTTCGAAATCCCGGTACTGCGGCGCCCAGCCCAGCTCGGTGCGCAGCTTTGTCGAGTCGATCGCGTAGCGCAGGTCGTGGCCGGCACGGTCGGTCACATGGTCGTACGCATCCGCGGGCTGACCCATCAAGGTGAGGATCAGCTCAACCACGGTCTTGTTGTCCTTCTCCCCATCCGCACCGATCAGGTACGTCTCCCCGATGACACCCTTCTCCAGGATCGTGAGCACCGCACTGGAGTGATCATCGGCGTGGATCCAGTCGCGCACGTTCTCACCCGCCCCGTACAGCTTCGGACGGATCCCACGGATCACGTTCGTGATCTGACGCGGGATGAACTTCTCCACATGCTGATACGGACCGTAATTGTTCGAACAGTTGCTGATGGTCGCCTGCACGCCGAAGGAACGCACCCACGCGCGCACGAGAAGATCCGAACCCGCCTTCGTCGACGAATACGGAGAGGACGGGTTGTAGGGGGTGTTCTCCGTGAACCGTTCCGGATCATCCAGCTCCAGATCCCCGTACACCTCATCGGTCGAGATGTGATGCAACCGCGTCCCGTGCTTACGCGCCGCTTCCAGCAACGTGTACGTGCCGATGATGTTGGTATCCAAGAACGGACGCGGATCATTCAAACTGTTGTCGTTATGCGACTCCGCCGCATAATGCACCACCGCATCCACCCCCGCGAACAGGCCGTCCACCAGCCCCGCATCGGCGATGTCACCCTCAACGAACCGGAACCGATCCGCCGACAACCCCTCCAGGGAGGCCAGGTTCCCCGCATAGGTGAGCTTGTCCAGCACCGTGACGTGATCATCCGTATGCGCGATCACATGGTGAACGAAGTTCGACCCGATGAAACCCGCCCCACCGGTCACCAACAGGTTGCGTGTCATCAACGGTCCCTCTTCAACTGTTCCAACAGGTACGTCCCATACCCCGACTTCACCAACCCCGCCGCACACGCCTCAAGCTCCGCATCCGACAAGAACCCCTGCCGCCACGCCACCTCCTCCGGCACACCGATCTTCATCCCCGTACGACGCTCCATCGTCCGCACATACTCACCCGCATCGAGCATCTGATCAAACGTCCCCGTATCCAGCCACGCCGTCCCCCGCGGCAACACCTCCACCTGCAACTTGCCCGCCTCCAAGTACGCCCGGTTCACATCCGTGATCTCATACTCACCCCGCGGCGACGGCTTCAAGCTCCGCGCGATCTCGACCACATCGTTGTCATAGAAATACAAACCGGGAACCGCATAGTTCGACTTCGGAACCGCCGGCTTCTCCTCCAACGACACCGCCCGACCCGCCCCGTCGAACTCGACCACCCCATACGCCTCCGGCTCCGCAACCCAGTAAGCGAACACCGCCCCACCATCCACATCCGCAAACCGTTGCAACTGCGACCCCAACCCCGGCCCATACAGAAGGTTGTCACCCAACACGAGCGCCACCTTGTCCGAGCCGATGTGACCCGCACCCAACGTGAACGCCTGCGCCAACCCATCCGGCGACGGCTGCACCTGATACGACAGATTGATCCCGAACTGTGACCCGTCGCCGAGGAGCCGCCGGAACGACAGTGCGTCGTGCGGTGTCGTCACGACGAGGATGTCCCGTAAGCCCGCGAGCATGAGCGTCGACAGCGGGTAGTAGATCATTGGCTTGTCATAGACGGGAATGAGTTGCTTGGAGACGCCAATTGTCGCGGGGCGTAGCCGTGTACCGGAGCCCCCGGCGAGGACGATTCCTTTCACGGTCACTCATCCTGCCACGGAAACGATCCCTGCCACGCGTGCGCGATGACCGCGGTCGATCAGCGCTTCACCGCTGTTGCCTCGCGGGAGCGGAATGTCCGCCCGACAACGCCCTCCAGGCGTCCGACGACGGCAGCGATGCCGTCCCACGGGCGGTATTCATTGCCGCGCCGCAGGCCGACGAGCGCGCCCGCGGCGACGAAGCCCCAGCGGTGCCAGAGCGGGAATGGATGCCGTGCGAGCACTCTGCCGACCCCCCGCCCATAGGCACGCAGTTTCCAGCGCCGCTCACGCGGGTCGAGTCCTGCGGTCTCTGCGATACCGCCGACATGTACGTCGTGCGCGTATGTCCACACGAACTCGCGTGCGAGCAGCGGCTCTGCCGCCAGCGCGCGCATGAGGAGATCGGTGACCTCCCCGGCCTGCCACGGGCTGGCCGCTCCCGTACCGATGCCGGTATCGAAGCCGCCGACCTCGCGCAGCAGACCGAGGCGGATCACGAGGCTCATCTCGATAACGTTCCACACCGTCGACGTATCGAGGGCGGTTCCCGGTGTCGGCAGCGTGAACCGCGGACCGATCTCGGTCGATACGGTCACCGCGCCGCCGGGCGCATCGGCCACGAGCCGACGGATCGTCGCGATGCTGTCTGCCGGAAACCACGTGGTGTCGTTCGGGAACATCACGAGAGCCTCGTCGCCCGCATCCGCGAGGGCGGCGATACCGGTGTTGCGCCCCAGCGACGCGCCGCGAGCCGACGTGAGAGCGCGGACGCGCCCGAGGGCGTCGGCGCCTTCCACCAGAGCCTGAACGTCAGCGACGTTGCCTTGTGCGACCACGACGATCCGATCATCGGGGCCGAGCTGCGGCACGGCGGAGTCGAGAAGCCGCCGCAGGGGGAGGACGCGCCCGAGTGTCGTCACCACGAGCATGAGGGGAGGGGAGGTCATGGCAGCGCCCCGTCCGCCGTCAGGGTCCGCATGCGCCATCGCGTGCGCGATGTGAGAAGGATCGTGGAAATGCTCTCCGTCGCACCGTAGCCGACGGCGACGCCCAGCGGGCCCCACAGGATTCCGCCGCCGATCATCAGGGGAATTCCGACGACGGTCGCTGCGACGGTCGCCCGCATGACCGTCGCCTGGTCTCCCGCCGGGAACAGAACATGACGCGTCATGGAGGTGCGGAGCGAGTACATCGCGAAGGCGAGTCCGAGCGCGACGCACACGCCGATCGGTGCGGCGGCCTGGTCGCCGAAGAGCAGGGCACTCACCGGTGTTCCGAGCGATCCCAGCACGATCATCCCCAGCGCGCCGAATCCACCGTGCAGGAGCAGGGCGATCCGCAGGCGCCGCCGTCGCGCGGTGCCCTCGACCTCCGCCGACCACGACTGCAAGGCGTTCGCGAGGGTGAGAGGCAGGAACTGGCCGAGTTTCGACATCTTGTCGGCCGAGGCGAAGCCCGCGGCGGCGCTCCCGGTCGACAACAGGTTCACGAGCGGAGTCGGTACGGCCGAGTAGGCACCGAGCGCGGCATCGTTCACCGCGACCGGAGCTCCGACGCGGAAGAGGCCCGGAATCTCTCGGCGCGGCGGCCACGGCGAGGGGTAGCGTCTGAGCAAGCCGACGGTGAAGACGGTGGTTCCGACGAGGGTGACGCAGATCCCCGCCAGGGGATAGATCTCCACCGGCAGGCCGCCGAGGATCGCGAACATCGAGAGGGCAGCGACGCACAGTCGGGGTATCGCGTCGTAGAAGAGGATCGATCGCGGGTCGCCGACGCCGACCGAGAACCATGTGAACGACAGACCGATGAGTGCACCCTGAAGACCCATCAACGCGGCGAGAAGCTGATGCCCGGGAGCGGCCACGACGGCGCAGACG
Source organism: Microbacterium sp. MRS-1 (assembly GCF_000585455.1). Lineage (NCBI taxonomy): Bacteria > Bacillati > Actinomycetota > Actinomycetes > Micrococcales > Microbacteriaceae > Microbacterium > Microbacterium sp. MRS-1. The sequence goes on along the minus strand of NZ_JAUF01000050.1, from coordinate 9,726 downwards.
ACGATCAGCAGCGGTAGCGCGACCAGTGACGTCAGCAGGCGCACCACGACGGCGTCTCGGTACAGGCGGCCGCGGCGGACGTCGTCCGGGGCGATCGCCACCAGGGCGGGGCCGACCGTCGTCCAGCCGTAGGCGACGGCGATCGCGGCGAATGTGCCGACCGACTCGCCCGCGATCGCGCTCGCCCACCCGTCGGGCCCTGCCGCGCGCGAGACGGCCGGCAGGACGAGCAACGGAGAGACGGCCGCCACCGCCGGGATCAGCGTGAACCCGACGAGCCGGGACCTCAGCGATGCCGGCTCAGTCACGGAGAGTTCCTTCGCGGGCGGCCTCTCGGAGGATGGCGGCGAGTTCTCCGGCAGCCCCGTCCCAGGTGAACCGCTCCGCCCATGCCATGCCGCCAGCGCGCAATGCGTCTCCGGTCTCCTCGTCCAGCTCGAGCACCGCGCTCAGCGCCGCGGCGAAGTCCTCCGGGTCGGTCGCGTCGGCGTAACGGGCGTACTCGCCGCCGACCTCGCGCAAGACCGCCGTGTCGTGGGCGACGACCGGAACTCCGGCGCCGAGCGCATCGGCGACGGGCAGGCCGAAGCCCTCGCTGAGCGAAGGACACGCGTACACGGATGCGACCTGGTACAGCGCCCCCAGCTGTTCGTCGCTGACCCAGCCCGGCAGAACGACATCGCCGTCGAGGCGGAACCTCTCCACGCTCGCGCTCAGCGGATCCGACGGGCCGCCTCCAGCGATGACGGAGACGGGTCGGCGGTCGGGGGAGATCTCGGCGAGCGCGGCGAGCAGCCCGGTGAAGTTCTTGTGCGGCATCCGGTTGCCGGTTGAGAAGAGGATCCGGCGTCCTGGGGTGATACCCAGCGGGGCGAGCACCCGCCACGGGTCGTCAGACCGAGAGATCGCGGAACGTCCGTTGTAGACCAGTGCGATGTCGCGCGCCGGGATGCCGAGATGCCGGGTGATCGCTTCGGCGGCGGCGGAAGATACCGTGACGACGCGGCGAGCGCTGCGCGCGGTGCGAGCCATCAGCCACGCCGTGACCGCCCGCCCCGCGCGTTCGAATCCCGCGCCCGGCAGTTCGTGATAGATCACGTCGTGCACGGAGACCACACGCGGCACGCGTCCGGCCGTCAGCGGTCCGAAGTTGGCCGGCGACCACACGACGTCTGCGCCCGCGTGCCGGGCGAGGCTGTTCACCCGCGTGATCTCGCCCACAGCCCACGTTGCGCGGCCCTCGCCCACCCAACGGACCACTTCGACCTCGCCGGGGAAGAATGCGCGAACGGCATCGGCCCCTGCGGCGCCGGTCAGGCCGACGAACGCCGCGTCCGGCAGCTGGACGGCAAGGCGCGAGAGTAGTTCGCGAACGTACGTCTCGGTGCCACCTCGGCCCCCGGTGTAGCCGAGCAGATCAACGAGGACCCGCACGGTCTCAGCTCTCGATGACGGCGTCGGCACGCACGACGCGACGCGGGGTCGTCAACACGCCCGAGAAGAAGCTCATCATCATCGTCTGGAAGCCGAGCATGATGCCGAGTGCACTCGGGATGGCGATGCGCACGACCGCGGCGGCATCCTGGGGTCCGAAGTCCAGGCTTCCCCAACGGAGCACCTGGACCACCCCGATGGCGATGCCGATGACGAACAGCGCGAGACCGATCAACAGGCCGCGCTCGGCGCTCCAGTTGGCGACGACCGAGCGATACCGCGCGCTCGTCGGGAGGAACCCCTCCTGAGTCGCGTAGAGCTTCGTCAACCAGAAGAACATCAGCGCCTGGTATCCCGTCACGCATAGTGCGCTCGCGTAGACCATCGTCGTGACGTCGAAGCCGACACCAGCTATCTCGACGCCGCCGAACGACAGCACACCCACGGCGATCGCGCCGAGGAAGAAGGCGATGAGCCCGGGGTACACGAACAGCCACCGGGGAGCGAAGATGAGCAGGAAGCGCAGGTGGCGCCAGCCATCGTGCCAGCTCCGCAGGTGCGGGGGACGTGACCGGCCGTCCTTCTTCAGAGTGGTCGGGACCTCCTCGATGCGGTAGCGGGCGAGCGATGCTTTGACGACCATCTCGGAGGCGAACTCCATTCCGGTCGTCTGCAGGTCCAGCTCCAGCATCCGCGCGCGGTTGAACCCTCGGAGACCACAGTGGAAGTCGCGGACGCCGGGCCGGAAGAACAACTGACCGATCGCGGACAACACCGGGTTGCCGAGGTATTTGTGCAGCGGTGGCATAGCCCCCGGAGCGATCCCCCCGGCGAAGCGGTTGCCCATCACCAGATCGGCGCCTGCGCGCAGACGCTCGACGAACGGTTCGAGGTGCTCGAAGTCGTAACTGTCGTCGGCATCCGCCATGATGACGTAACGCCCGCGGGCGGTCTCGATCCCGTTGATGAGCGCGGCACCGTACCCGCGACGCGGCGCGTGGGAGACGCGGGCGCCGAGGTCGGTGGCGATGCGCTGGGAACCGTCGGTGCTGCCGTTGTCCGAAATGAGTACTTCGCCTCGGATGCCGGTACGGTCCAGGAAGCCCTGCGCCTTGCGGATGCAGACCTCGAGTGTCTCCGCCTCGTTCAGGCAGGGCATCAGGATCGTCAACTCAAGGTCCTGGGGCTGGTTCACTGTGGTCCTTCGTTGCGTCGTGCACCGGGCCGTGGAGCGTCGGTGCGATGTGAGCCCGACGACCGCACGGCGTCGAGGATTGCGTCTACCGTCTTCTCGACGGTACGGGTTTGGATCGCGGTGTCGTACCAGGCGCGCGTGGACTCGCGTAGCTTTGGTCCCGCGCTCACCGCACGGACGATGGCATCGCCGAGGTCGGCAGGGTCGGTGGAATCGGCGACGATTCCGTTCGCGCCTTGGTCGATCAGCTCTGTCGACGCATTTCCTTCGTCGGCGACGAGCACCGTGGGCGTGCCGTGTGCGGCCGCTTCGACGACGACGAGGCCATACCCCTCACGACGTGACGGGTTCACGAGCACCGCGGCCGAACTCATCAGCTCGTCGAGGACGTCTTGCGCGACGAAACCTGGCCGCGATGTCCACTCGGCCGCACTCGATGCGGTGATCGCAGCGTCCACGTCGGGGGAGCTCGGCCCATCGCCCAGGATGATCAGTCGAAGGTCCGATACCGTCTCCCGAGCCTTCGCTACCGCGGCGGGAAGCACATCGACGCGCTTGTCCGGAATATGCCGCCCGGCGTACAGGACGAACGGGGGAGTCGCCGCCGCCGACAACTCGGTGCCGCTCGACGTGGACGGTGAATCGATGTCGATCAGCCCCGGGCTCACGAGAATCCGGCGGCGGAAGCCCTCGGCACGAAGACGACGCGCGCTGAGCTGCGAGTGAGCGGTGGCGATCGGAGTGAGCGCGATGCCTGCTCGTTGCAGTGCCCACGCGACGCTGCCGGTGATCGCTCCGGCATAGTCTCGCCACTGGCGTCGTCCCCACACTTCGAGGTAGTCGACGACGATCTTCGTTCCCGAACCGATGAGCGCGGCGCGTGCGGCAAAGACATTGAGGATCGGCAGCCCGCTGACGATCACGGCCTCGTACTGTCTGCGGCGACCCAGAAGCGCCCAGAACAGGGCGGCCGCGTAGCGGAGCGCGGCGCTCGTGCGGCGCACACCGTCGCGATCGTAGAGCTGCAGCTTTCCGACGATCGGGACGATACGGAACGCGGCGGGCTGCGGTTCACCCTCCCACTGCCGGGAGGTGAGGTAGTCGACGCGGTTCCCGCGCTGCGCCAGCCACGTCGCGAAGCTGCGGTACTGCCGCTCGCCGCCTCCCGTCGTATACGGGAAGAGGCAGTCGTAGGCGATCGCGATGGTGTGTCGACGAGTCATCCCCCGCACCCCACGATGCGGAAGAGTCGTGCGTCGGGGCCCTGCGCGTCGACGAGTTCGAGGTGCGTGGATGCCGTCAGGTCGATGACGCCGGAGTAGGCGGCAGCTCCCGAGGGATCGATGACGTCACGAGCGCCGAAGTCGAGGATGAAGTCCACGCCGACGCGATCGACCGCAGCGCATACCGCGGGGTCGGTGTCGATGCGGCGCAGGTTCAGGTCGAGGTACCGCTCGTCGTCACTGGGGGAGCCGAAGACGTGTCGTTCCGTCACGTGGATGCCTTCGAGCGCGTACGCGAGGGACACGCCTGTGCGGGGACTGCCGATGACCAGGTCGGAGGGCTCCACGTAGGCGGGGAGACGCTCGATGAGAGCCCGCTCGTCGGGGCTGAGGAGCAATGCGTCCGCGGTCGCCGTGTACGCTTCGCGGACCTGGCCCAAGGACGTCGATACGTTGGGCCCGACGCTGGCGCTGAACACCACGGCGATCGCAACGGCGGACGCGCTTGCCCGCGCGACGCCCTGGACCCGCGCCGATCGGTGCGCCGTGCGTCGCTGGACGAACGCTCGTGCCAGATCGAAGAGGATCAGCGCCCCCATGACTGCCGCCGGGATCGCGGCAATGACCAGAAGCGCCGCGAACCGACTCGGGTCCGAATACCACGGGTTGGTCAGGAACGATCGGAGGCGGCTTGCGTGTGCGACGCCGGCTGCGAGCACGAAGAGACCGACCGCGGCGAGCAGCGGCAACAGGAATGTGATGCGGTGCGGTCGCCGCGCTGCTCCGATGGCAGCGGCGGCAAGGAGCACCGACACGATGACCGTCGGAGCGAACCCGCGAGGCGAGACGAGTACCCCTTCTCCGAAAGCCTGCGCCGCGCTTCCCCACGGCTGCCAGCCGGAGTGCGCGTCACCCGTACGGGCCAGTGCAATAAAGGCCGTGCAGACGATCAGGCCGATCGTGAAGATCAGGACGGCCCGCCACCGACGGCTCGACGACCGCTCGCGCAGTGCGTCCTGCACGGCGAATCCCGTGCACAGCAGCCACGCGAAGATCGTGGCGGCGAGGAGCGCGTTCGGGTGTCCCAAGGCCGTTCCGAGCGCCAGTGTGCCCAGGAGCAGCCAGTTCCGGATGCGATCACGTCCGGGGTTGCACCGGTAGACGAACAGCGCGCCGGCGAGGGCGGCGGGGATCATCGCAAAGCCCACGGCGTTCGGGTACAGCACGCCCCAGTTGAAGAAGAGAGCAGGGAAAGCACCGAACGCGCTCGTCAAAGCCGCCGTGGCCACGAGGGCTGCTGTGCGCGCGCGGAAGAGCACCGCCGACAGCGCCATCATCGATGCCGGCCACAGGAGGGCCACGATCGCGAGATTGGCCACGTTGACGGCGGTCGGAACATCTACTCCCGAACACTCGGCGATCAACGACGTGAAGGCGTGCCACGCGTTGGGGTAGAAGCTGATGTCGGACGTGCGCCCGATCTGAAAGGGAGAAGCGTCACCGGTGTCGAGGGCGAGCCTGATGGCGTTCAGGTGAACGATGGTGTCGAACCTCTGGGCGATGTTGTCTGGTGCACCGAATGCGCGCGCGAATTGCCAGACCTGGACGACTCCCGCCGCAACCAGCGCAGCCAGTCCGGCCAGGTCCGTTCGGCGTTGCGTCGGCGGTGCGCTCGGCGCCGCACTTCGGCCGACGAGGAACGCCGCAGCCGCCGCAACCACCGTCACCGCGCTCAGCGGGAGGACAGACCACCGAATGCCGACGAAAGGCGCTAGCGTCGCGCTCGCCGCCATGAGGGCGATACTCAGGCCAGGCGCCAGGAGGTAGAGAACTGTCCGCTGTGCCCGCCACCCCGCGAAGACGATGATGGCACCGGGGACGATGAGCAACGCGATGGCGATCAGGAACGCTGGCAGCGCCGTCATCCAACCCTCAGCCACATCAACCTCCGGGGGCCTCGAGACAACAGTCAGCTAGTCTAGTTGATCGTCGCGTGGGCATCCGCTGGGAGCAGAGATCGTGAGTCCGGTCCGCGTTGACTTCGAGCCTTCAGGCGCCCTCACACAGAAAGCGCAATACATGGATCTCCTCATCGTCGGCTCCGGTTTCTTCGGCCTCACCGTCGCGGAGCGCGCTGCCGCGGCTGGCCGGAAGGTCACCGTCATCGATCGTCGTCATCACATCGGTGGCAACGCGTACAGCGAGGACGAGGCGACGACGGGCATCGAGGTCCACCGCTACGGCGCGCACCTCTTCCACACCTCGAACGCGACCGTGTGGGAGTACGTGAACCGGTTCACGACCTTCACGAACTATGTGCACCGCGTGTACACGAACCACAAGGGCATCGTCTTCCCGCTGCCGATCAACCTGGGCACGATCAACCAGTTCTTTCAGGCGGCGTACACGCCGGATGAGGCGCGCGCACTCGTGCACGAGTTGGCGGGGGAGTTCGATCCGAAGTCGGCGCAGAACCTCGAGGAGCGCGGCATCGGCCTCATCGGGCGCCCGCTGTACGAGGCGTTCATCCGCGACTACACCGCCAAGCAGTGGCAGACCGATCCGACGGAGCTCCCGGCCGAGATCATCAGCCGCCTCCCCGTGCGGTACACGTACGACAACCGGTACTTCAACGATGCGTGGGAGGGTTTGCCCACCGACGGCTACACGGCGTGGCTCGAGCGCATGGCCGACCACCCGAACATCGACGTCAAGCTGAACGTCGACTACTTCGACGAGACGCAGCCCCTGAACAAGAAGGCGACCGTCGGCCAGCTTCCCGTCGTCTACACGGGTCCGGTGGACCGCTACTTCGAATTCGCCGAGGGCGAGCTCAGCTGGCGGACCCTCGACTTCGAGGAGGAAGTGCTCGACGTCGGTGACTTCCAGGGCACGTCGGTCATGAACTATGCGGATGCCGCGGTCCCGTACACGCGCATCCATGAGTTCAAGCATTTCCACCCCGAGCGCGCAGACCGGTACCCGAAGGACCGCACGGTCATCATGCGCGAGTTCTCGCGCTTCGCGACGCGCGACGACGAGCCGTACTACCCCGTCAACACCCCCGATGACCGGTCGGGTCTGCTCGCCTATCGCGAACTCGCGAAGGGGGAGCAGGGGGTGCACTTCGGCGGACGCCTCGGCACCTACCAGTACCTCGACATGCACATGGCCATCGGTTCGGCGCTGTCGATGTGGAACAACACTCTCGCCTGAGGAGGCATATGTCCGAGCAGATCGGAATCATCGGCGGCGGGATCGTCGGTGTCGCGCTCGCCCGTGAGCTGTCTGCCTCCGGCGCCGAGGTGACGGTGCTGGAGAAGGAAGCGCGCCTCTCGGAGCATCAGACCGGGCACAACTCGGGCGTCGTCCATGCCGGCCTCTATTACGCTCCAGGCTCGCTCAAGGCGACGCTGTGCGCGAAGGGTCGCGTCCAGATCCGCGAGTTCTGCGAGGAGAAGGGGCTGCCGTACCGCGAGGTGGGCAAGCTCGTCGTCGCGGTCGACGAGAGCGAACTCGGGGCGCTCGCGGAGATCGAGCGGCGTTCGCGGGAGAACGGCGTGCCCAACCTCGCCCGCATCGACGAAGTCGCGAAGCTTCGGGAGATCGAACCGCACGTCGCCGGCGTCGCCGCCGTCCACTCCCCGCACACCGCCGTCGTCGATTACGCGTCGATCACGGATGCCATGGGACAGGACGTCCGCGCCGCAGGCGGACGTGTTCTGCTGCACACCGAGGTCACGGCGATGCGCATGGAGAACGGTCGCGTGCGGGTGATCACGACGGCGGGCGAGTACCTCTTCGACCGCGTGATCGCGGCGGCGGGCCTGCAGTCGGACGTCGTCGCGAAGATGGTGGGAGCCGATCCGTCGCCGAAGATCCTGCCGTTCCGCGGCGAGTACTGGGAGCTGCGCCACGATCGCACCGATCTCGTCTCGGGAATGATCTACCCCGTCCCGGACCCGCGCTTCCCATTCCTGGGGGTGCATTTCACACGCGGCGTCTACGACAACGTCCACGTCGGACCGAACGCCGTTCCCGCCCTCGCCCGCGAAGGGTACCGGTGGCTACGGATGTCGCCGAAGGATACGTGGGATTCCCTCACGTGGCCGGGTGCTTGGCCGCTCGCCAAGCAGCACTGGCGCATGGGCGTGGACGAGATCAGCGGGTCGCTGATCAAGCCTCTCTACTTCCGCAAGGCGCAGCGCTTCGTCCCTGACCTTCGCCTGTCAGACCTCGACGTCAAGAGCGGGGCGGGCGTTCGTGCTCAGGCGTGGGGCAAGGACGGAGCCCTGCTCGACGATTTCGCCGTAGATCAGGTAGGGCCCGTGACGATTCTGCGCAATGCGCCGTCCCCAGCCGCGACGAGTTCGATCGCGATCGCGCAGTATGTGATCGAGCACTATCTCACAGTGCCCGCCTCATAGACTCGTCCCCGTGACCTCCGCCGTCGTCGGCGCCCCCGGCTCCGCCCGGCGCTATGTCCACTCGCTGTGGCTGCTGTCGGCGCGCGACCTCAAGGTGCGATACGCGACGAGCGCGCTCGGGTACCTCTGGTCGGTGCTCGATCCGCTCGTCATGAGCGTCATCTACTGGTTCGTCTTCACGCTCGTCTTCCAGCGGAACGGCATCGGCGGGGAGCCGTACATCGTGTTCCTCATCGCAGGTCTTCTGCCCTGGGTGTGGTTCAACTCCGCAGTGGGAGACCTCACGAAGGCCTTCAACCGCGACGCGAAGCTCGTCCGCTCCACCGCCATTCCGCGCTCGATCTGGGTCGGCCGTATCGTCCTGAGCAAAGGCATCGAGTTCGCCTTCTCGATCCCCGTGCTCATCCTCTTCGCGGTGTTCGCGGTTCCCCGAGCCGAGCTGAACCCGATGATCCTCCTCTTCCCCGTCGGCATCCTGCTGCAGGCCGTCCTCCTCACCGGGCTCGGCCTCATCGTGGCGCCCCTGTGCGCACTGTGGGCCGACCTCGAGCGCACCACCCGGCTCATTCTCCGCGCGCTCTTCTATGCATCGCCCATCATCTACGGCCTCTCCGATCTGCCGAGCCCGTTTCGGGAACTCGCCGTCTTCAACCCGCTGTCGGGCATCTTCGCCCTCTATCGGGTCGGGCTCTTCCCCGATCAGTGGGATGCCACGGCTGTGCTCGTCGCGGCAGTGATGTCGCTCGCCTTCCTCGCGCTCGGGCTCGTCGTCTTCCGCCGGCTCGAACCGTCAGTCCTGAAGGAGCTGTGATGGCAGAGTCCACCTCGTCGCTTCGATCCGGCGGACGGCTGTTGATCGCCGAGTTCGATTCGCCCGCGCAGGCGCGTTCCTTCGACGATCGCGATCCGGCCGTTGCGCTTCGGGAGCTGACGCAACGGCTTCGGGTCGGCATGATCGTGGCTGAGTCCGTGGTCGTCACTGACGCGATGGTGCTGGATGGGTCCTACTTTCTCGCGCTCGGTCCCTCTGGCGTCCTGCGAGATCTCGGTTTGTCCACCGTGCAGCTTCCCCTCTTGATCACTGGCCGAGCCATCTCTCTCGCGCAGGCCCTGGAAGATCGGCGCGCAGACCCTGAACATCTGTGGGCTTCGGCGGGATTCGTGCCGAGTCGACGGTGGTACCCGCCTGAATCGGTTCTTCGAGTCTGGGACGAGTGGATTGACGCGGAGGAACGTGGATTACTGAGGTATGAGCAACAGGAGATCAGCTCATCGACAGTGATGAGATTTGGTGATCTGCCGACCCTCAGCGCGAGCGGAACAGCGTTCGCCGCGCGACTGCGGCGCACCGCGAAGCGCAGTGTTGCGGAAAACATGCTCCGGCTGTCGACGGCGCTCGAAAACTGGACAGTAGCGGCGCTTGAAAAGTGAACACTCAACGATTGGA
>NZ_JAUF01000049.1:0-34706 GCF_000585455.1 Microbacterium sp. MRS-1 | reverse complement strand
GCCGGGTCGATGGGGCCGTGACCTGCGAGCATGGCAGGTCCGCCCGCCGGGTCTCCGGCGAGGGTCAATGCGGGGACCGTCACCTGGATGCGGGCGCGGATGGCGTCCAGGCCCGCACCGGTGGCCGTCGTTGATGGTGCTGCGGTCAGCAGGAGGTCGCCGAAGACGTCGGCGCGGACCTGCGCGAGGGTGCGGCGCTCCGCGTCGGCGGATCGGCTGGTGACGACGGTGTCGGCATCGTCGCCTCGGGCTCGCCGGGGCTCGCCGCACGCATCCTTGGAAGTGTCGGTGTCGGTGTCGGTGTCGGTCCGGTCGACGATCGTCCGCGCGCGTGTCGTGAGCGAGTCGTAGATCGCGTACGCGATCGGCGCGGGCAGATCGGCGATGAGTCTAGCCATGCCGTCGTCGAGGTCGAACAGGCGCACGGACCGCTCGTCCGTTGCCCGGTGCACGGCGTCGTCGAACGCCGCCGGGTCGATGGTCGCCGCGATGGCTTTCGCCGCCTGGGTCATCCGCGAGGGAGATTCCGTCCGTGCCGTCTCGAGCGCGAGGGTTTCGAAGCGGGCGCGATCCTCGCTCGTCCGCAGCACCGCGCCCGCTCGCGCGATGGCCCAGGCATGGCTTGCGTCGATCTCGCCGTCGGCCCATGACGCGTGGGTGCGAGGAAACAGCGTGGTCAGCAGATACGCCTCGGACATCCGTCGCTGCACGCCCCGGTCTGAGGCGCGCATCGCCATGCCCAACTCCAGCGCCACTTCCCGAAGCGGCAGGTCCGCGTCGCTCGACCGGAGGGGTGAGCTGCCCCGCTGCTGAGCTTCTTGTCGCAGCAACGCGGTCCGATCCGCGACCAGTCCGACCGCGTCGGCCAGCAGTCGAGCTTCCTCGGCCTGGACTTCGGCTATCCGCCGCCGCGCATCCACCACATCGGCGACCAGCCGGTCCAGCGCCGGCCACGGCGTATCGAGCATGCGGCCGATGTCGGCCACGTCTTCCCGGTTCGCGCTCACGTGCATCATCCCCTCGCTCCGGACAGGCCGGAAGCGCTGAACCCGCATCAGGATCGGGGGATACGCGGGGCTTCTCTCCTTCAATAATAGAACAAAGATTCGAATATTGCAATGGACAATTCGCACACGTCGTGATTCGCGACGGGGTGCGATGCATGATGGGTGGCGGCAGAGGCCGGTTCGTGGTGGTGCTACCGCCGTGTCGGATCGGGAAGCGAGATCGGCGTCGTTCCCGCCACCTCGTCGCTGAACTCCTCCGGGGTCACGATCGACAGGGGCCGGGTCTCGTCCAGCGAGAGGGCGAAGCGGCGCGACTCGTGACGGTGCAGGCGCCCCGACCACAGCAGCCATCCGAAGCCGCCGGCGAAGGCGACGAATGCCGCCGCGGCCCCCAGCAGGATGGCGGCACGCGCCCCGTACTCCGCGGCCACCCAGCCGACGATGGGAGCGCCGATCGGCGTGCCGCCCATGAGGATTGCCATGTACAGCGCGAGCACGCGCCCGCGCAGCGCTGGATCGGTCGTCGTCTGCACGTAGCCGTTCGCCGTCGTCAGCGTTGTGACCACCGAGAACCCGGTGAACATCAGCGTGATGGCGTACAGCCAGTAGTCCGGCATGAACGCCGAGACCGTTCCCGCGACCGCGAACATGCCGGTGCCCACGATCACGAGACGCATCCGCGCACGATCCCGCCGGGCGGCCAACAGGGCCCCGGCGAGTGAGCCGATGGCCAGGATCGAGCTCAGCAGCCCGTAGCCGTCGGCATCCCGTCCGAACTCCAGGGCCATCGTCGAGGCGAAGATCGGGAAGTTCATGCCGAACGCGCCGAGCAGGAACACCATCACGAACGTCACCATGAGGTCGGGGCGGCTGCCGACATAGCGGAAGCCGTCGGCCAGACGCGATGCCCCGGGCGCCGTGATGCGCGGCACGAGTTCCTCGGAGCGGATCAGCCGCAGAGCCACGATCATCGCGAGGAACGTCACCGCGTTGACCAGGAAGACCCAGCCGGTGCCGACCGCGACGATGACGACGCCGGCGGCGGCGGGTCCGATCATCCGGGCGCCGTTGAAGGATGCCGCGTTCAGCGCCACCGCGTTCGAGGCGTTCTCGCGGTCGACGAGATCGGACACGAACGCCTGGCGCGTCGGGTTGTCGAAGGCGGCCACGAGGCCCAGCGCGAACGCGAAGACGTACATGAGGGACAGTGTCATGACGCCGCTGAGGATCAGGATGCCGATGGTAGCGCCGAGCACCAGCAGCGAGCTCTGGGTCACCATCAGCAGCCGTCGCCGCTCGAACTTGTCGGCGACCCAGCCGGTCACGCTCACCAGCAGCAGGGGAGGAGCGAACTGCAACGCCATGGTGACGCCCATCGCCCCCGCGTCGTTGTGCGTGAGCTGCGTGAGGACGACCCAGCTGAGAGCCGTGGCCTGCATCCACGCGCCGATGTTGGACACCAGGGCGCCGATGAACCAGACGCGGTAGTTGAAGACCGAGAAAGAGCGGAACATCGCATTCGACGCGCGGGTGGGCGAGCTCATCGGGCGGCCACCTCCCGCATCAGCTCAGCCGCCGAGCGCAGCAGCTCGCGCTGCGCCGGCGTCAATGCGGCCAGGGCGTCTTCGAGCCAGGAGTCGCGCCGGCGGACGGTCTCGTCGACCACCGCGCGACCCGCGTCGGTGAGCGCGATGTTGACCTTGCGGCGGTCGTCGGCGTCGGTCGTGCGCGTGAGGTAGCCCGATTCCTCCAGGCCGTTCACCGTGCGGTTCATCGACGGCGCCGACACGCGCTCCCGGTCGGCGAGTTCGCCGAGGGTGTGCTGCCCGTGCACCGACAGAGCGGCCAGCACGGCGAACTGCGCGTCGCTCATGGTGTCGACCGCCCGCTGGGAGCGAAGCCGTCGCGCCAGACGGAAGGTCGCCATGCGCAGTTCGGCGGCGGGTGTGGAGAGGTCGGGTGCGGCGGGGGCGGGCGTCTCGGTGCTCATGCTGATACTTAGCATAGCTCATTAGTCTTGCTAAGTATCACGTGGACGGTGTCAGGCGGATGCCGCCGGCGCCGGTTCTCAGCTCCGCACGAACGACTCCTCGGCATCCGCTGTTGCGCGCCGCCGCTCGCGGCCCAGCGGAATGGTCGCGAGAAGTCCCACCACCAGGAAGCCGGCCGCGGTGAACGCCGACAGTCGCGTCGCATCGGAGAACGCCGCCTTCGCGTCGGCGGCGATCGGCGCGGTCGCCGGGTTCGCGGCAAGGCCCGCGATGGCCCCGCCGGAGCTGTCGACCACCGCCGACACGATCTGATCGCGCTGCTGCGGCGGCAGGCCGCGGTCGTCGAGCGACGACGACAGGATGCCGGCGGTGCCGGTGAACAGCACCGTTCCGAGGATCGCGATCCCCAGCGCCGAGCCGACCTGTCGGGCCGTCGACTGGGTTCCCGACCCCTGCCCGGACAGCTCGACCGGCACGTCCTGCAGGATGACCCCGGTCAACTGTGCCGTCGCGAGTCCCACGCCGAAGCCGTAGACGAACAGCGCAGGCAGCAGCAACAGCCAGGCCGACTGCGTCCCGGCATCCGCGCCGACGACGAGGCCTGCCGCGACCACGCCCACGATCTCGGCGACGAGTCCGGCGCGGACGATCAGCACGGCGCTGACCTTGCCGCTGGAGGCTCCCGCGAACCCGCTGGCCACGAACGAGCCCGCGGCGAGCGCGATGAGGATGAGGCCGGTCTGCAGGGCGTCGAATCCGAGGACGAACTGCAGCCACAGCGGCAGCGACAGGATGATCCCGAACTCGCCCAGCGCCACGACGAGGGCGGCGATGTTGCCGCTGCGGAAGCTCGCGATGGAGAAGAGGCGGGGATCGAGCAGGGTCGGTCGTCCCCGACGCGCCTGGCGCCGCGACCACGTCACGAAGCCCACCGCCGCCAACAGTGCCAGCGCGAAGGCGACCGGTACGGGCGAGACGGAGAACGGCCAGCTCCAGCCGGCGACGGTGAACGGGGCGTCGACGTCCCACCATCCGAGGGTGCGGCCTTCGATCAGTCCGAAGACGAGCGCTCCGAAGAGGAGGACCGACAGTACCGCGCCGAGCGCGTCGATCGCGGGCGCGTTCTGGGCGCGCGACTCGCCCACCGCCCACAGCACGCCGATCGCGATGATCACGCCGAGGGGGATGTTGATGCCGAAGGCCCACCGCCACGAGAACGAGGTCGTCAGCCAGCCGCCGAGGAGGGGCCCCACCGCCGCCATTCCGCCGATCGTCGACCCCCAGACCGCGAAGGCGATGCCGCGCTCACGACCCTGGAAGGTCGCGTTCAGCAGCGACAGCGTGCTGGGCAGCATCATGGCGCCGCCGACGCCCTGCACGAGACGGGCGAGGATCAGCAGGTCGCCCGTCGGCGCGAACGAGGCGATCACCGACGCGACCGCGAACAACGCGACGCCGATCAACAGCAGGCGTCGCCGTCCGATGCGGTCGGCGAGCGACCCGAACAGCAGCAGCAGCGCGGCGAACACGAGCGTGTACGCCTCCTGCACCCACTGCACCTGTGTGGAGGTGATGCCCAGGTCATCGACGATCGCCGGAATCGCGACGTTGACGATCGTCGAGTCGACGATGATGAGTGCGACCGCGAGGCTGATGAAGACCAGACCGATCCAGCGGTGAGACGTGACGTCCTTCATGAACGGCTAGCTTATCTAGCAATTTTCCGGCTGCCAACCGCCGGTCCTAGACTCGGGCCATGGCAGCGGCGCAGCGCGAGGAACGTTCCTTCATCGATCCTCACGGCATCCGCACCATCTACGACGTCTACGAGCCGGGCGGCGACGCCGCCCGCGTCCGCGGCGTCGTGCAGATCCTCCACGGCGTCGGGGAGCACGCGGGCCGCTACGCCCACGTCGCCGAGGCGCTCACGGCCGCCGGCTATCTCGTCTACGCCGACGATCACCGCGGGCACGGGCGCACCGGCCTGGAGCAGCACGGAGGCGACGTGCGCCGGCTGGGTCGACTCGGCCCCGGTGGGCTTCGGGCCGCCGTCGCGGCCTGCGCTCAGTTGAGCAGCATCATCCGCGCCGACCACCCCGGGCTGCCCCTCATCCTCGTCGGGCACTCGTGGGGCTCGTTCCTCGCGCAGATGCTGCTCGACCGGCATCCGCGGGACTACGACGCCGTCGTCCTCACCGGTTCGGCCCTGCGCTGGCCCGGAGCCCTGAACTCGGGTGACCTCAACGCGCCGTGGAAGGCGCCCGATGCGATGGGATCGGAGTGGCTGTCCTCCGACCTCGCGGTCGGCCGCGCGTTCCTCGACGACCCGCTGACGACCTCGGAGCCGCTCGCGAAGCTCTTCGGGCCGCTCGACACGCTGCGCCTGATCGGCAAGCCCGCGAAGAACCTTCCCCGCGACGTGCCGCTGTTGCTGATGATCGGGCGCGACGACACCGTCGGCGGTCCGCGCAGCATCCACCGTCTCGCCGAGGCGTACCGGCGGCGCTCCGGCCTCACCGACGTCACGACACTCATCTACCCCGACATCCGCCACGAGGTGTTCAACGACGTGACACGCGACGAGGTGATCGCGGACCTGATCGCGTGGATCGACCGGCACCTGCTGCACGCGGCGTGACGGCCCGATCGCGTCGCGCCGACGGTGCGCCGGAGGGCTGCCTCGACCTCGTACGCTGGAGTCATGCACGGGGAGTACAAGGTTCCGGGCGGCAAGCTCGTCGTCGTCGACCTCGAGGTCGATAGCGGGCACATCGCCGATTTCCACCTCGCGGGGGACTTCTTCCTCGAGCCCGACGACGCGTTGGCCGACATCGACGCCGCCGTCACCGGGCTTCCCGTGGAGACGGATGCCGCGGGCATCGCGGCCGCCGTCCGCGGGGCGCTGCCCGACGGTGCGCAGCTGCTCGGGTTCACGCCCGAGTCGGTCGGCACGGCCGTGCGCCGGGCGCTCGTGACCGCTCCCGGCTGGCGCGACTTCGAGTGGGAGGTCGTGCACGAGAAGGCGGTCTCGCCCGCCATGAACCTCGCGCTCGACGAGGTGCTCACGACGCGGGTGGGCGAGGGGCGACGCAAGCCGACCCTGCGTATCTGGGAGTGGAACGAGTCGGCCGTCGTGATCGGCTCGTTCCAGTCGTACCGCAACGAGGTCGACCCCGAGGGCGCGGCGCGGCACGGATTCGACGTCGTGCGGCGCATCTCCGGCGGTGGCGCCATGCTGATGGCGGCGGGCTCGATCGTCACCTACTCGCTCTACGTGCCAGCCGCGCTCGTCGCCGGCCTCACCTTCGCGGACTCCTACGCGTTCCTCGACGACTGGGCCCTGCAGGCGCTGCGCTCGCTCGGCGTGGATGCCGTGTACCAGCCGCTCAACGACATCGCCTCGCCGGCCGGAAAGATCGGCGGCGCCGCGCAGAAGCGGCTCGCGAACGGCGGCGTACTGCATCACGCGACACTGTCGTACGACATGGACGGTCAGGTGATGACCGAGGTGCTGCGCATCGGCCGCGAGAAGCTCAGCGACAAGGGCACCGTCTCGGCGGCCAAGCGCGTCGACCCGCTGCGGAGCCAGACGGGACTGCCGCGCGAGGCGATCATCGAGCGGTTCATGCAGACGTTCTCCACGCTCTATGGCGCCGAGCCCGGTTATATCACCGAAGAGGAATATGCCGAGGCCGAGGCGCTCGTCGAGGAGAAGTTCTCCACCGACGCCTGGCTGCACCGCGTTCCGTGACCCACGCACCGGCATCCGGCACCGTCGACGTTCCCGGCGCCGTCGAGATCCACCACGGCGACAACCTCGCGGTCGCGCATGCTCTGCCGGATGCCGCGTTCACCCTGATCTATCTCGACCCACCGTTCAACACGGGGCGTCTGCAAGGCAAGGCGATCGAGTCCGCGGACCGCAGCGGCGTGCGCGGCGAGGTCAAGACCGGCTTCCGGGGCACGAGCTACGCGCGCCTGCGCGGCGATCTGCGCCGCTACGACGACCGGTTCGACGACTACTGGGAGTTCCTCGAGCCGCGCCTGCGCGAGGCGTGGCGGCTGCTGGCCGACGACGGCACGCTGTACGTGCACCTCGACTACCGCGAGGCGCACTACGCGAAGGTGCTCCTCGACGCGCTGTTCGGCAGGGAGTCGTTCCTCAACGAGCTCATCTGGGCCTACGACTACGGCGCCAAGAGCCGCCGCCGGTGGCCCACGAAGCACGACACGATACTGGTCTACGTGAAGGATCCACGCGGGTACTGGTTCGACTCGGATGCCGTCGACCGAGAGCCTTACATGGCCCCCGGGCTCGTCACGGCCGAGAAGGCGGCCCGGGGCAAACTCCCGACCGACGTGTGGTGGCACACGATCGTGCCGACCAGCGGCCGCGAGAAGACGGGCTACCCCACGCAGAAGCCCGAAGGCATCCTTCGTCGGATCGTCCAGGCGTCCAGCCGACCCGGTGACCGCGTGCTGGATCTGTTCGCCGGCAGCGGCACCACGGGGGCGGTGTGCAGCGCACTGGGGCGAGACGCCGTGCTCGTCGACGACAACCCCGAGGCCATCGCGGTGATGCGCCGGCGCATGCCGCATGCGCGCATCGTGACGGCCGAGCCGCGACCGCCCGTGCCGTGATCGACTCCGGCCCCGATCGGGCCGTGCCATGATCCGACCGTGCAGAGCGATCCCGAGATCCTGATCACCGCCGGACGTGTGCGCGGTCGCTGGCGGACGGCGGCGGACGGGAGCCGTTCGGCCGCGTTCCTCGGCATCCCGTTCGCGGAGCCGCCGGTGGGAGAGCGGCGCCACGGCGCAACGCGGTGACCCCGGGATCACCCTCATCCCCGAGCCCAGCATCCCCGACGACGGCACGCTCAACGTCAATGTCGTCACGCCCGACCCGGGAGCCGCCGGGCTTCCGGTGCTCGTGTGGATCCACGGCGGAGGCTTCTTCTCCGGCTCGCCCGCCAGCCCCTGGTACGACGGCCGTGCCTTCGCGCGCGACGGCGCCGCGACCGTGACCATCTCGTACCGCCTCGGTGTGGACGGTTTCGGTCACATCGACGGGGCGCCGTCCAACCGCGGCGTGCGCGACTGGCTCGCGGCGCTGGAGTGGGTACAGGAGAACATCGCCGCCTTCGGGGGCGATCCGGCCCGCGTGACGATCGCCGGCCAGTCGGCCGGAGGCGGTGCGGTTGCTGACCCTCCTCGGGATGCCGTCGGCGCAACACCTGTTCCACCGGGTGTGGTCGCTGTCTGCCGCTCTCGGCGATGTGGAGCCCGAGCGCGCTCGGGCTCCACATCGCCGCGATCGCCGCCGCAGCCGGGGTCTCCGCCGACCGCCACGGGTTCGCGTCGATCCCCGAGGAACGCCTGATCGCGCTGCAGAAGCAGGCGACCGCGATCGATCCGAAGGCGGCGGCGCAGATGCTCGCTGCCGGGTTCGCCCTCGGTCCCGAGATCGACGGCGAGCTGCTGCCGCGCACGACCGGCGCGTCGTTCGCGGCCGGCGTGGGAGCGGACAAGCCGCTCGTGCTGGGCACGACCGACGACGAGTTCACGATGATCTTCGCGCGCGCGGCCCGGGCGATGCGCTGGGTGCCCCGGAGCATCGTCCTCGGTCGTCTCGGGCTGGAACGACGACGGCGCCGCGCCTACCTCGCGGCCAACCGCGACGTCGCCGCGCACGGGACGGCCCGCGTCGCCGGTCGCTATCTCACCGACCGCATGTTCCGAGAGAAGAACGTGCAGCTCGCGGATGTGCGCGGTGCGGCGCCCACCTGGATGTACCGATTCTCGTGGCCGTCGGGGCGCTTCGGATTCGCGGAGCACTGCCTCGACGTGCCCTTCTTCTTCGACTGTCTGGATGCCGAGGGCATCGCCCCGCTGGCGGGCGATGCGCCGCCCCCGCAGCTCGCCGACGCGGTGCACGCCGACGCGGTCGCGTTCGTCGCCGGCGGCGATCCCGGATGGACCCGGTGGAGTGCGGCGCAGGCGGCGCGGATCTACGACGTACCGGTCTCGGAGCGGGTCGGCGCCTACGCCTCGGTGGCGCCGCTGCGCTGAGCACCCGAGACGGCGTCCTCGCCGGCGCGCACGCCGATGACCGCTCGGTTCGCGACGGCCATGGCGGCGGCGCGGCCGGCCGAGCGCGCCGCGACGAAATCGTAGAAGGTGAGCGCGAGTCGCAGGGGGCCGAGCTCGAGCGGGCGGAAGTCGCGGGTGCGGCGAAGACGCGCCCACAGGTGCGGATCGAGCTCGCGCAGGTAGCCGCGGGCGCGGTGGGCGTGCGCCGTGTTCGAGGCGATGCGGATGGTGCGGGCCTCCCGCAGCCACGGCAGGCTGAACGACAGGTTCTCCCGTGTGCTCTCGGCCGCCGACTCGATGGCGACGGCATCCGGCGGCACGCCCAGACGAACAGTCGCGTGACGCGCCATCACCGCCGCCTCCGGTTCGGTTCCGCGTACGGTGCCGCCGGAGAAGACGAAGAGTGCGTCGGGCGGTG
This sequence comes from Microbacterium sp. MRS-1, assembly GCF_000585455.1. Taxonomy (NCBI): domain Bacteria; kingdom Bacillati; phylum Actinomycetota; class Actinomycetes; order Micrococcales; family Microbacteriaceae; genus Microbacterium; species Microbacterium sp. MRS-1. Next base: position 25,197 of record NZ_JAUF01000049.1, on the reverse strand, counting down.
CCGAGCGCACCGCGATGCGCGTCCGCCATGCCTGCAGGGCGTTCAGTCGACCGTCCGCCCGCGAGCGGAAGCCGAGCACGAGCACGACGTCGCGCCCGCTGGCGGGGCCGGCGGTGGGGGCCGTGGGATAGTCCGCGCGCGAGGTACGCCACGCCTGCACCTCACCGAACGCGAGCACCGCCGCACCCGCCGCCGCGACCCACGGCATCCATCCGAGGGCTCTCACGTGCTCAGGAAGGCGAGCAGCGCCTCGTTCACCTCGGCGCCGTGGGTGCGCAACAGCCCGTGCGGGGCGCCGTCGATCTCGACGTAGGTGAGCGAGGCCACGAGTGCTCCTTCCGGGATGCCGCGGATCGACCTCCCGCCCTCGACGCTACCCGTCCCGGCGCGCGCCGTCCGAGGGATGCACGGTGAACACGTGCGCAGCGCCGAAGCCCGCGGCGGCGAATGCCGCGGCGACACGGGCGGTCGCCTCATCGACCAGTTCGCGGTCGATGAGCGCGATCGCGGCGCCGCCGAAGCCGCCGCCGGTCATGCGGGCGCCGACGGCCCCTGCTGCGCGCGCGGTCTCCACGGCCAGGTCGAGCTCGGGCGTGGAGATCTCGAAGTCGTCGCGCATCGACGCGTGCGACGCGTCGAGAAGCGCGCCGATCGCCCGCGGTCCCTCCGCGCGCAGCAGGCGCACGGCGTCGAGCACACGCTGGTCCTCCGTGACGACGTGGCGGACGCGCCGAAAGGTCACGTCGTCCATCAGCGCACGGGCGCGGTCCAGGTCGGCCGGCACGAGGTCGCGCAGGGCCGCGACGCCCATGATCTCGGCTCCGCGTTCGCAGGCCTCGCGGCGCTCGCCGTAGCCGCCGGTGGAGTGCGCGTGGCTCACGCGGGTGTCGATGACGAGCACCTCCAGACCGGCGTCGGCGAACCCGAGCGGCACGACATCGGCCTCCAGCGACCGGCAGTCGAGGAAGATGCCGGCGTCGGCGCGGCCGAGCATCGACGCCATCTGGTCCATGATCCCGGTGGGGGCTCCCACCGCCAGGTTCTCGGCGCGGCGACCGGCCTGGGCGAGATCCACCGGCGAGAGGGAGAGCTGCCACACGTCGTTGAGAGCGGATGCCGTGGCGCCCTCGATCGCCGCCGATGACGAGAGCCCTGCGCCGACGGGGACGTCGGAGGCCAGAGCGATGTCGACCCCGGTGAGGGCGTCGGCGTCGCGGCCGGCGGCACGCGCGGCATCCCGTAGTGCCCACGCCACCCCGAGCGGATAGCGCGCCCACTCGACGATCTCGTCGCGATGGTCGGGGAAGAGGGCGTCGAGGTCGGCCAGCGCGACCTCGACCGGCACCGGATCGAAGGTCGACACGACGCGGATGCGGCCGTCGTCGCGCGTACCCAGCGCCGCGATCGTGCGGCCGTCGATCGCGAAGGGGAACACGAAGCCGTCGTTGTAATCGGTGTGCTCCCCGATGAGATTCACCCGTCCCGGAGCCGACCAGTAGCCCACGGGCGCTGCGCCGGTGAGCTCGCCGAACAGGTCGTGCGCGTCGGTGCGTGGTGTGGCCGTGGTCGTCACAGCTGGACTCCTTCGATGGCGGATCGCAGCCGGTCGGCCGCGGTCTCGGGGGGGACGTCGCCGATCCAGGCGCCCATGGCGGCTTCGGATCCGGCGAGGAACTTGAGCTTGTCGGCCGCGCGGCGCGGGCTCGTGATCTGCAGGTTCAGGCGCACCGTGTCGCGGCCCACGTGCACCGGGGCCTGATGCCACGCGGCGATGTAGGGCGTGGGGTCGCCGTAGAGGGCATCGATGCCGCGCAGCAGGCGCAGATAGATCGGCGCGAGCTCGTCGCGTTCGGCGTCGTCGAGGGCGGCGAAGTCGGGCACGTGGCGGTGGGGAAGCAGGTGCACCTCGAGCGGCCAGCGGGCGGCGAACGGCACGAACGCGGTCCAGTGCTCGCCCCGCAGCAGCACGCGGGGGCCTGCCTGCTCGAACGCGAGGATACGAGCGAAGAGGTCCGGTGTCGTCCGGTCGATCGCGTCGAGGAGTCGGGTCGTGCGCGGGGTGATGTACGGATACGAGTAGATCTGGCCGTGGGGGTGCTGCAGCGTGACACCGATCGCCTCGCCGCGGTTCTCGAACGGGAACACCTGCTGCACGCCGGGCAGCGCCGACAGGGCCGCCGTGCGGTCGGCCCACGCCTCGATCACCGTGCGTGCGCGTGTCGGCGTCTGCGTGCCGAACGAGCCGCTGCGCGCCGGTGAGAAGCAGACGACTTCGCAGCGGCCGACGCTCGTGCGGGTGCGCCCGAGGCCCAGGTGTGCGAGGTCGTCGAGTCCGCGCGGAGGGTCGGATGCCGCGGGGGCGTCTCCGGTCGCCTCGGACAGTGCCGGGCCGAAGGAGGGCGAGCGGTTCTCGAAGACGGCGACGTCGTAGTGCGAGGGGATCTCGGACGGGTTGGTCGGGGTCTGCGGGGCGAGTGGATCGAGTTCGGCGGGCGGCAGGAAGGCGCGGTTCTGTCGGGCGGCGGCGACGGAGATCCAGTCTCCCGTGAGGATGTCCTGGCGCATGGTCGCCGTCGCCGGGCGGGGGTCGAGGCTGCGCGTGTCGAGGGCGCGATCGGGGCCGAGGGTCGTGTCGGGGTCGTCGAAGTAGATGAGGTCGCGCCCGTCGGCGAGGCGGGTGGGGCGCTTGACGACGCCCGCGCCGAGCGGCGTCGCGGGAGCCGTCGGCGGTGTCGCGGGGGCGAGGTGAGGAGGCGGCTCCGGCATGTTCACGATAACACGATACGGCTATGTGCGTGCTATCGTCAACGCGGAGGTCGGGATGGGACACAAACGCGCGTCGATGGCGGATGTCGCACGGATCGCGGGGGTGTCGGCGCAGACCGTCTCTCGTGTCGTCAACGCCAGCCCGCGGGTCGACCCCGCCACCCGCGCCCGCGTCGAGGAGGCGATGGCACGCAGCGGCTACCGCATCCACCGCGCCGCCCGGGCCCTGCGCACGGGGAGGTCCGGCACGATCGGCGTCGTCGTCTCCACGCTCGCGACCGTCGGAAACTCGCTCATGCTCGAGGCGGTGACCGATGCCGCCGCCGAACGCGAGCACGACGTCGCGGTGGTCACCCTCGGCTCCGGAGACGCCGCCGAAGCGCTCCAGCGGCTCAACGAGCAGGGAGTCGACGGCGTGGTCGTCATCAATGAAGCCTCCGCTCTCGTCCGCTCGGCGGATCTGCCGACCGCTCTTCGACTCGTCGTCGTCGACTCGCCGCCCGACGACCGGTTCGCCGGCGTGGAGACCGATCATGCCGGGGGAGCGGCCGGCGCGACCGCGCACCTGCTCGCACTCGGGCACGCCACGGTCGCGCACATCGCCGGGCCGACGACCTCGTATGCGGCCGCCGAGCGCGAGCGCGGATGGCGCTACACCCTCGAGGCGGCGGGGCGTCCCGTCGGCGCGCTCGTGCGCGGCTCGTGGAGCTCGGCATCCGGCTACGAGGCAGCCCAGACGCTCATCGGCGACGGCGCCGTCGGCACCGCCCTGTTCGTCGCCAACGACCAGATGGCCCTCGGGGCGCTGCGCGCCCTCGCCGAGCACGGTGCGCGGGTGCCCGAAGACGTCAGCGTCGTCGGATTCGACGACGTCGACGACGCGGCCAACTACCGCCCTCCTCTCACGACGGTGCGCCAGCACTTCGACCGGCTCGGCGCCCAGGCCGTCGCCGCTCTTCTCGACGAGGGCGACGACCTCGAGTCCACCTCGGCGACCGGGGCGACCCGCGCCGTCATGCCGGCTCCCCTCATCGTGCGCGACAGCACGGGCCCCGCGCCGGTCTGATCGCGGGACGACGTTCGCGAGGTCAGTCGACGGCGACGGCGCGGATCAGTGCCGCGGCCTGCGGCCGCAGCACCGCGCGGCGGGTCGAGATCGACGGCGCGCCGCGCGTGCAGAGCGCGCGCTTCGGCGACGTCTCCGCCGTCAACGCGGTCGTCACGACCGACGACGACGGCACGAGCGTGTTCTTCGTGAACCGCTCGGTGTCGGATGCCGCGGAGCTCGTGATCGATCTGCGCGAACTCGACGCGGCATCCCTCGCCGTCGTCGAGTCGTGGATGATCACCGATGCCGATTACCGGGTCGCCAACCCGGACCGGGTGAGGCAGCAGTCGCTGGAGGTCATCCGTCAGGGCGACGAGCTGCGCGTGTCACTGCCGGCCGTCTCGTGGGCGGTCATCCGCTTGACCGCCTGAGACGGCGTTTCGACTCGTCGCTGCGCTCCTCGCTCAACGACCGGAAAGCACCGCTTCCCGCGTTCGTTGAGCGAGCGCCGGTCGTTGAGCGAGCGCCGCGAGTCGAAACGCAGAGTCGAAACGCAGCGCCGCGCCGGGATCAGTGGGCGGCGCGGCGCGCCTCCCAGCCGGTGCGCACCATCTCGTCGACGGTGTAGCGGTTGGTCCAGTCCAGGTCGCGGGCGGCCAGCTCCCCGGTGGCGACGATGCGGTCGGGGTCGCCCGGGCGGCGCGGACCGATCCTCGGCGTGAAGTCGATACCGGTCACGCGGGCCATGGCATCCATGATCTCGCGCACGCTCAGGCCGTTCTGCGACCCCAGGTTGTACGCGGCCTCGATGGGCTCACCCGCCTCGAGTCGCTGCGCCGCGACGACGTGCGCGGCCGCGATGTCGCCGACGTGCACGTAGTCGCGCACGTTGGTGCCGTCGGGGGTGTCGTAGTCGTCGCCGTTGATCTGCGGGGTCTCGCCGGCGAGCAGCTTCTCGAACACGATCGGGAAGAGGTTGTGGGGGCTCGTGTCGTACACCGACGGGTCGGCCGAGCCGACCACGTTGAAGTAGCGCAGCGACGTGTGGCGGAGGGGCTGCTCGTCGGATGCCGTCGCCACGCCCTGATCGCGCAGCAGCCATTCGCCGATGAGCTTCGACTCGCCGTACGGCGACGCGGGGCGCTTGGGAAGGTCCTCGGTCACCAGCGGCACGTCAGGGGTGCCGTAGACCGCGGCCGAGGAGGAGAAGACGATGTTGTGCACACCGGCATCCGCCATGGCCGCCAGCACGACGCGGGTGCCCTCGACGTTCTGCTCGTAGGTGTGCAGCGGGCGCTGCACCGAGACGCCGGCGTACTTGAATCCGGCGACGTGGATCACGCCCGTGACGCCGTGTTCGCGCATCGTGTCGGCCAACAGCGCGCGATGCAGGATCGTGCCCTCCACGAACGGCGCGCCCTTGGGCACGAACGACGCGTGGCCGCTCGAAAGGTCGTCCACGACGACCGGGGCGATGCCCGCCGCCTGCAGGGCGCGCACCACGTGCGCACCGATGTATCCCGCTCCGCCGGTCACAAGCCACGTCATGTGTCCATCCTGCCCGATGCGAGCCGGTGACCGATGCCGCGGGCCGGTGAACGCGTAGCATCGCGCCCATGACCCGCGTCGTCCTCGCCCCCGACAGCTTCAAGGGCTCGATCCCCGCCGCCGCGGCCGCCGCCGCACTGCGCGATGGGTGGCGGTCGGTGCGACCGGCCGACGACGTGGTGCTGCGGCCGATGGCCGACGGGGGAGAGGGGACGTTGGACGCGTTCGCCGCTGCCGTCCCGGGCGCGACGCGGATGCCGCTCACGGTCACCGGGCCCGCGGGAACGCCCGTTGACACCGCATGGCTGCTGCTGCCGGACAGCACCGCGGTCGTCGAGCTCGCGGCGACGAGCGGGATCGAACTGCTCGGCGGCCGGTTGCGTCCCTGGGACGCGTCGACGCGCGGGTTCGGCGAGGCGATCGCCGCCGCGCTCGAGCACGGTGTGGCGCGCCTCGTCCTCGGCATCGGATCGAGCGCGTCCACCGATCTCGGCGTCGGTATGCTCTCGGCGCTCGGTGCCGGGTTCGTCGACGGCGCCGGAGCCGCGGTGCCCGACGGCGCCGGCGGGCTGGCGGCGATCGCCCACGTCGACACCGCTGCGCTGCGACAGCCTCCTGCCGGCGGCATCGTCGTGCTCTCCGATGTGACCACTCCGCTGCTCGGTCCCTCGGGTGCGGCCGCGGTCTTCGGTCCGCAGAAGGGCATCGACGACGTCGCCCGCGCAGAGGCGGGTCTCGCGCACGCCGCGTCGCTGTTCCCGCTCGATCCGATGGTGGCGGGCGCGGGCGCGGCGGGAGGCACCGGCTTCGCCCTGCTGACCTGGGGTGCGCGGCTCGTCTCGGGCGCCGAGGAGATCGCCCGCCTCGTGGGGCTGGTCGAGGCCGCCGCGACCGCCGATCTCGTCGTCACGGGTGAGGGGGCCTACGACGATCAGTCCGCGGCCGGAAAGGCCCCCTCCGTGGTCGCCGCGGCGGCCGGTGCGGCCGGAGTGCCGACGGCGCTCGTCGCCGGACGGGTCGCCCCCGCGGCGGATGCGACCGCGTTCTGCGCGGCGATCGCGCTCACCGACCTCGCCGGGTCGGCGGACGCGGCGCTCGCCGATCCCGCACGGTGGCTGCGCGCCGCCGGGGCGCGGCTCGCAGCGGGCGTCGCACGCGTGGCCTGATGAGGGGGCGCCGCGGCGCCGCGCACGTCGCGTGTTGACGTCAACATCGCGACGGCAGCGGCATCTGCGCCCCCCCGTTGTGACGATCACCCCCAACCCCGCCTACGCCTCCGAGCCCTTCAAGGGTTGGGGGACGAGCCTGGTCTGGTTCGCGAACGCCGCCGGCGGCTATCCGGAGGAGGTACGTCAGGACCTCCTCGACAAGGTGTTCGGCGAGAAGGAGCTCAACCTCAACATCGCCCGCTACAACATCGGCGGCTGTTCTCGACGCCGCGAGCCCTCGGCACCGCAACCGTCTCGGCAGCGGGAACGATCGCCGTGACCGTTCCGACGGATGCCCCGGCGGGCGCGCACCGCCTCGCGGTGACCGACGCCTCCGGAGCGGTGATCGGGTGGTACGCGGTCACGGTGACGGCAGCGCCGACGGCGCTGGCGACGTCCGGCGCCATGGCCCCGTTCGGTGTGGCTCTGGCCATCGCCATGCTCCTGGTCCTCGCCGGCGCGGCGCTGGTCCTGCGTCGGCGGCCCGCGCGAGGCTGAGTGAGCGGAAGCGGCCCCGGTCCCTCTCTGTGAGGGGCCGGGGCCGCTTCCGTTCGTGCGGTCAGCGATCGGTGCGTGTCACGCGTCGCCCAGCGCGGCCGCGACGACGGCGCGGGCTTCGGCCTGCACGTCGCGCAGGTGTTCCTCGCCGCGCAGCGACTCGGCGTACAGCTTGTAGACGTCCTCCGTGCCGGAGGGGCGTGCGGCGAACCAGGCGTGTGCGGTCTGCACCTTGAGGCCACCGATCGCGGCGCCGTTGCCGGGCGCGTGCGACAGTTTCGCGGTGATCGGCTCGCCGGCGAGCTCGGTCGCGGTGACCGCCTCCGGGGCGAGCTTGGACAGGGCGGACTTCTGCGCCGGCGTCGCCGGGGCGTCCACGCGCTGATAGGCGGAGGCGCCGAACTGGGCCTCCAGCTCGGCATAGCGCTGCGACGGCGTCTTGCCGGTGACCGCGAGGATCTCCGCGGCGAGAAGGCACAGGAGGATGCCGTCCTTGTCGGTCGTCCACACCGAGCCATCGAAACGCAGGAAGGAGGCTCCCGCCGACTCCTCGCCGCCGAACGCGACCGACCCGTCGAGAAGGCCGGGAACGAACCACTTGAACCCGACCGGCACTTCGAGCAGGCGCCGACCGAGCGCCGCAGCGACCCGGTCGATGATCATCGACGAGACGAGGGTCTTGCCGACGGCGGCGTCGGCCGCCCACTGTGGGCGGTGCGCGTACAGGTAGTCGATCGCCACTGCCAGGTAGTGGTTCGGGTTCATCAGCCCGGCATCCGGCGTCACGATGCCGTGGCGGTCGGCGTCGGCGTCGTTGCCCGTGAGGATGTCGTACTCATGGCGTCGCGCCACGAGTGCGGCCATCGCGGACGGCGACGACGGGTCCATGCGGATCTTCTCGTCCCAGTCCAGTGTCATGAAGCGCCACGTCGGGTCGACCTCGGGGTTCACGACGGTGAGATCGAGCCCGTAGCGCTCGCCGATCAGCTGCCAGTACTCGACCGAGGCGCCGCCCAGGGGGTCCGCGCCGATGCGCACGCCCGCCTTCGCGATGGCGGCGACGTCGATGATGCTGCCGAGGTCGGCGACATAGCCTTCACGGAAGTCGTACGAACCGAGGGTGTCGGCGTCGATGTCCTTGAAGGGCGTGCGCCGCACGCCCTCGAGGCCGGCGGCGATGAGGGCATTGGCGCGGTCGGCGATCCAGCCGGTGGCATCGGTGTCGGCCGGGCCGCCGTGGGGCGGGTTGTACTTGAAGCCCCCGTCTCGCGGCGGGTTGTGCGAGGGGGTGACCACGATGCCGTCGGCGCGAGCGGGGTCGTCGGCGGCCAGATCGCGGTTGTAGGTGAGGATGGCGTGGCTGAGGGCCGGTGTCGGCACCCACGAATCGCGGGAGTCGGTACGGACGTCCACACCGTTGGCGACCAGGACCTCCACCGCCGTCCGCTCTGCCGGAAGCGACAGGCCGTGCGTGTCGCGACCGAGGAAGAGCGGACCGCTGATGCCCTGCGCCGTGCGGTAGTCGACGATCGCCTGGGTGGTCGCGAAGATGTGGTCCTCGTTGAAGCTCGTGCTCAGCGACGAGCCGCGGTGGCCGCTCGTGCCGAAGGCGACACGCTGTTCGGCGACGGCCGGATCGGGCTTGAGGTCGTAGTAGGCGGCGATGAGCTCATCGATGTCGACGAGGTCGGAGGCTTCGGCTGGCTGTCCTGCGCGGCTCATGTCCACAGTCTGTCACTGCCGCGGCGCCCGTGCTCACTCTCGGTGCAGGACCGATGTCGCCGTGCTGTCGGACAGCTTGTTGATGAGCGTGAGCGTGTCGGGCTTGCACCCGTACTTCGCGTCGCTGATCGGCGCGACCGAGATCTGCTGGCTGATGGCGCCGGCATCCGTGCCCTTGCCGTCGATCGTCGCGACGATCTCCAAGCCCGACGTGTCCTGGGTCTGGCTGCCGATCCCGTTGCCGGTGACCGTGTAGGTTCCCGTGATCGAGCCCTTGAAGTTGATGAGGATGGTCGTTCCCGACACGTTCGCGGTGACCTGCTCGGCCGGGGTCCACTTGTAGGTCCCGTCCTTGCGGAGGATGAGATCCGCGGTGCCGACGGGAGTGAACTTCGCACCGGATCCCGCCATGAGCGAGTTCACGTCGTTGTAGAACGCGGTGACCTGGTCCTGGCCCATGTGCCACGCGCCGACGAGGCAGGCGAGGTCGGCCGTGGGCGACGGCGAGGGCGTCGCCGTCGGAGTGGGCGTCGGCGTCGGGGTTGCGCTCGCAGAACCGGTCGGCGTGGGCTGGGTCGCCGGCTTCTCCTCGACGGGGGCGCATGCGCTCAATCCGAGCGCGAGGACGGCGGCGGTGACGACGGCGAGGGGGGAGAATCGGCGGATCACCCCTTCAGCGTAGGCTGTCACCCGTGACTTCCGCGCCTTCGCCGACCGGGGCGTCTGCGGCATCCGTGCCCGCGCGCCGTACCTACAGCTATCTCGGACCGGCCGGAACCTTCACCGAAGCGGCGCTGGCGCAGGTGCCCGAAGCGCGCGATCAGATCTGGCGTCCGGTGCGCAATGTCGCCGAAGCGCTCGCCGATGTCGTCGAGGGCCGGTCGGATGCCGCGATGATCGCGATCGAGAATTCGGTCGACGGCGGAGTGTCCACGGCGCAGGATGCGCTGGCCACGATGCCCGGGCTGAGAATCATCGGTGAGTATCTGGTCCGCGTGAACTTCGTGCTCGTCGCCCGCCCGGGAACCCGCATCGAAGACGTCACCCTCGTGGCCGCGCACCCGGTCGCCTACGCGCAGTGCCTGCGGTGGCTGTCGGCGCATCTGCCCGACCATGCGCACCTGCCGGCGTCGAGCAATGTCGCCTCGGCCGTGGACATGCTGGAGGGTGTGAGCGACGCGGATGCCGCGGTGGCGCCGCCCGCGATCCTCGAACACCACGACCTTCAGCTGCTCGCCGAGGAGATCGGCGACAATGCCAACGCCGTCACCCGTTTCGTGCTGGTGGGCCGCACCGTGGCGCCGCCCGCGCCGACCGGCGCCGACAAGACCTCGCTGATCGTCGAGCTGCCCGAGGAGTACCCGGGCGCGTTGATGGAGATGCTCGAGCAGTTCGCCACGCGCGGGATCAACCTGTCGCTGCTCGCCTCGCGACCGATCGGCGACGCCCTGGGGCGCTACCGGTTCGTCATCGACGCGGACGGGCACATCCAGGACGAGCGCATGGCCGACGCGCTGCTGGGCCTGCGGCGGTTCAGCCCGAAGATGATCTATCTGGGCTCCTATCCGCGTGCCGACCGCGCGATCGTGCACTATCCGGAGCGCTATTCGGATGAGGTGTTCGTCGAGGCCCGCGACTGGCTGCGCGCGCTCATCTCCGGGGCACCGGAGGCCTGAGCTTCCCGCCGCGCGCCTCAGGCCGCGAGGAGTTCCAGCGTCTGGACGCGGCCGGTCGCGGCGTTCATCGCCTCCCCGTCGTATGCACCCGACACGGGCGAGACCATGACCTCGTCGACGCCGTGGCGAGCGGCGAACGCCGACAGTGCGGCACGCGCCTCGTCGCCCGTGCCGACGAACCAACGCCGCCGGAGGGCGTCGATCAGGGGCGCGGCGAGACGGTCCTCCGCCTCCGCCGCCGCGGCCTGCTCGACGCTCTCCAGAGCCGTGAGCGGGCGCCCGCCGCGCAGACGCGCCATCATGCGTGCCTGCGGCAGCATGCGCTCCTCGGCCTCGGCCGTGGTGGCGGCGACGACCGCGTTGGCGGTGAGGAAGGTGCGGGGCGCGTCGAGGTGCGCCGAGGGCTGGAACTGGCCGCGATAGAGGTCCAGTGCCCGCTCGAGGCCCTCGCCCGAGAAGTGGTTGGCGAACACGTAGGGCAGCCCGAATGCGGCCGCGAGCTGCGCCGAGTAGTCACTCGATCCGAGCAGCCACACCTCGGGCGCGCCCGTCGCCGCCGGCGTCGCGTGGATGCCGTAGCGGTCGTCGTCGCCGGCGCGGCCCGTGAGGCGCACCGTCGCACCCTCGGGCGACATGAGCGCGCCGATGTCGCGCACGTGATCGGGGAAGCGGTCGACGTCGCTGGAGGTGCCGCTCATGCGCAGCAGCTGGGTGATGACCGGGTCGCTTCCCGGAGCCCGCCCGAGGCCCAGGTCGATGCGGCCGGGAGCGATCGCTTCGAGGGCGGCGAACTGCTCCGCGACGACGAGGGGCGCATGGTTCGGCAGCATCACGCCGCCGGAGCCGACCCGGATGCGCGACGTGCGTGCGGCGGCGGCGGCGATCAGCACGGGCGGGGTGGTCGACGCGACAGCCGGCATGTTGTGGTGCTCCGCGAACCAGTAGCGGCGGTAGCCCAGATCATCGGCGCGCTGTGCCAGAGCCAGCGAGGCGGCGACCGCCTGCGTGCTGGTCTGGCCGGTACGGACGGGTACGAGGTCGAGAACAGAGAGCGCGGGAGACATCGACGGAGACAACCCCGCGACCGCCCGCCGCATTCCACAGCCGGGATTCACCGGGCTTTCTTGACGGCCTCGTAGGCCGCCAGCGCGGCGTCGCGCGATGCCTTCAGATCGACGAGGGGCTCCCTGTCCGCGGCATCCGGCGCCCACTCGCGGACGTACCGTCCGTCGGGGTCGAACTTCTTCGCCTGCAGCTCCGGGTTGAAGATGCGGAAGTAAGGGGCGGCATCGGCTCCCGAGCCGGCGACCCACTGCCAGTTGAAGGGGTTACTCGCGGCATCCGCGTCGACGAGGGTGTCCCAGAACCACTCCTCGCCGCGGCGCCAGTCGATGAGGAGGTTCTTGATGAGGAAGGATGCCGTCACCATCCGCACCCGGTTGTGCATGAAGCCCGACACCCAGAGCTCGCGCATCCCGGCATCCACGAGGGGCACGCCCGTCTCACCCCGTTGCCACGCCCGCAGCATGGAGGGCTTGAGCCGGGGCCAGGGGAAGGCGTCGTACGCGGACTTCAGGTTCTTCGCCGCGAGGTCGGGGGCATGGAAAAGGGTGTGCCAGGCGAACTCGCGCCAGCCGACCTCGGAGAGGAAGCCTCCGACGTGGGCTCCCGACGCCACCGCGGCGTGCCAGACCTGGTGGGGGCTGAGTTCTCCCCAGCGCAGCCGCGGCGACAGCATCGATGTCGCGCCTCCGGCGGGTTCGTCGCGGGCGCGGTCGTAGTCGGCGACATCCTCGGCGAGGAACTCCCGCAGGCGGCGGCGCGCGGCCAGCTCGCCGGGTGTCCAGCGTTCGCGCAGCCCGCCCGCCCAGTCCGGTCTCGTCGGCAGGAGGCCCCAGTCGTCGAGGTCGTCGGATGCCGGGTACGTCGACGCCCCGCGCAGCTCGCGCGGCTCCGGCAGGGGCTCGCGCGGAGCGGGCAGCTGCCGGCACGCCTTCCAGAACGGCGTGAACACCCCGTAGGGGGTGCCCGCGCCGGTGCGGACGGTCCATGGCTCGAACAGCAACGATGCCGCGAACGAGCTCACCTCGAGGCCGTCGGCTCGCAGCGACGTCTTGAGGCCCGCGTCCACCTCGCGTTCGGGCGCGCTGTACCGCCGGTTCCAGAACACCGCGCCGGCGCCGACCTCGCGGGCGAGTGAAGGGATGACCTCGGATGTGGCGCCGCGGCGCAGGACGAGGCGGGTGCCCTTCTCGCGCAGGCGCTCGCCGAGCGCGGTGAGGGAGTGATGCAGCCACCACCGGGCGGCGCCGCCGAGGGGGCGCATACCCGGCGACTCCTCGTCGAGCACATACACCGCGATCACGGGCTCGCCGCGGTCGACGCCCGCGCGCAGCGCGGGATTGTCCGCGAGGCGGAGGTCGTCGCGGAACCAGACGAGGCTCGGGGATGCCGGCATGGCTCCATCGTGCCGGGTGCGTCGGGCTGCGGCGAGCCCTTGCGTATGCGGTGTCCGGCGGGCTAGAGCGTGGGGGAGGTGTGCCCGGTGGGTACGGCGAGCCGGAGCGCGCCGGCGTGGATGCGCACGTCGACGGCCGTGGCCTCGCCGAACGCGTCCCCGTCGAGCTGCACCGGCGTGGCGACGCTGGCGGCGATCTGGATGCCGGTACCGCGTGCGTACCGGATGGAGTTGTCCCGGGTGCGCAGCCGCAGAATGCGCCGTCCGGCGCGGAACCTGCGCAGCACGCTGTTGTCCCAGGCGACGCGGCGCCACACGGCGAGCCAGCCGAAGGCCGTCTTGGGTTGGAAGATCGCGATGTCGAGCTGCCCGTCGGCGACCGACGCCTCGGGGATCAGCTCCAGACCGGCCGGCAGCGAGCCGCAGTTGGCGAAGAGCACGCTCTGCACGTGTGCGCGGTGCATCCGGTGGCCGGCGACCTGGTACATGATGCCGAAGGGTTTGGCCTTCACGAGCGAGCGGGCGGCGCCGTCGACGTAGGCGACCCACCCGACCTTCTTCTTCAGATCGCCGCTGGTGTTGGCGATCATGGCGGCATCCAGACCCATGCCGCCCATCACGACGAACGCACGCTCCTCCCGCTGTCCGTCGGGGCGCACCAGCTCCGCGAACCCCACATCGATCGCGTGGACATCGCCCGCGAAGGTCGCCGCGATCATGGCGTCGGGATCGGAAAGGGGAAGCTGGAGGTTGCGGGCGAGCAGGTTGCCCGTGCCGCTCGGCACGATCGTCAGCGGCACCTCCACGCCCGCCATGGCCTCGCTGACCGCGCGGACCGTGCCGTCGCCGCCCGCGACGAGCACCGCATCGGCTCCGGCCGCGATCGCCTCGCGCGCCAGACCGTCGCCGAGTTCGTCGACGGTCGTCTCGTAGAAGAGCGGCTCGGCCCACCCTGCGTCGGCGGAGTGACGGGTCACCGCATCGCGCAGCTGATCGACCTCGACCTTGATCGGGTTGGAGACCAGCGCCGCGCGGCGAGGCGACGCCTCATCACCGGAGGGTGCAGTGACGTCAGCGGATGCCATGCGGCTAAACATACCCGGCGGTGAACATCAGCGGCGGGGCGGGCACGTCCGGGTAGACCAGGCCCGTCGGACTCGTCCACTCGAGCACGCCGCCCGGACGCTGGACGACCCGCCACGCCGTGCGGTGCTTCAACACGTGATGCCGTCGACACAGGTGCGCGAGGTTCCCGATCGAGGTCGGCCCGCCGTGCTCGCGAGCGTGGGTGTGGTCGATGTCGCACCGCCGCGCGGGCTGACGGCACCCGGGGAACCGGCAGTGTCGGTCGCGGGCAACCAGTGCGGCGCGGATGGCGGTCGAGGGGCGGTAGGCCTCGGTCGCCAGCACGTGACCCGAAGAATCGGTCAGCAACCGCGTCCAGGTGGTGGCGCCGGCGGCGAGTCGGCGCGCGGAGTCGGGATCGATCGGGCCGCCGGTCGCGAGGGCCCCGGCCTCGCCTCCACCGGCGAGCGTCGTCACCGGCACGATGACGTGCACCTGCGCGTGGATCGCCTCGCCGGTCGGGATCGAAGACGCGGATTCTGCTGATGTCGCGTGGCCGGTCAGGATCAGATCGGCCAGCACGTCGGCACGCACCTGCGACAGCGTGCGGACATCGCTTGCGGGAGCCTCACCGCAATCGCGGGCGCCCTCGGCGTGGTTGGCATCGGGCTTCTCTCGCGCGTCGATGACTGCGCGGGCAATGCGGGCGGCGCGGTCGAAGGCGCCGTGCGCGACGGCCGCGGCGCAGCGGAGGACCAGATCTGCCATGCCGTCGTCACCGTCATCGACCCAGACGCGACGCGCGGCGGCTGCGAGGGTGTGGCGCTCTTGTGAGGGGACGGGGTCGAACCGCTGGGCGAGCAGGCGCGCGGCGGGGCGCAGCCGGCCCGGGCTCTCGCGTCGCGCGTGATCGAGCGCCGCCTCGTACGCGCCGCGCGCCGCCTCATCGTCGATGTGGGCTCCCGCATCGACGATCGCGTTGAGGTGCGCCCGTTCGATCTCGCCCTTGCCGAGCGCGTCGACCGTTGCGCCGAACCTCCCGAGCGCCATCACCGCGTCATCCATCCGCGCCTGGATCGTGCGGTCGGAAGCGCGGACGGCCGCGGCGAGCTCGGCGGCGATCTCGCGCACCGCCAGATCGCTTCTCTCCGCGCCTCGCGAGGTCGCGAGCGCCATGGCTTCGGCCAGGACCCTGAGTTCGGCCGCGTCGGCCGCCGCTTTCGCGGCCCGGGCTGCGACGACGCGCTGCGTGAGCGTGCGCAGAACCTCCACCTGGGCGGGGGTAAGTCCGGCCGGAGGCGTGGGTTCCGCCGTGAGTAGCGTGGTCGCTGACATGAGTCCATCCTTCCGGCCACCTCCGACATCCCGGGCATTAAAATCCCTGGTCAGATTCATATTGTGGAAAACTTCGCGAGACGTCGGCCGGCGTACATCTGTGGAGGAGGGGTTGCGCACCCGCCGTCGTGCCCGACGACCGAGCAGGGGCGACCCCGCGAACTAGACTTGTCGGGTGATCGATCTCGCCCTTCTCCGCGACAATCCGGACCTCGTCAAGCGCTCGCAGGAGGCGCGCGGCGAGTCGGCTGACACCGTCGACGCCGCGATCGAAGCCGACCGCGCCCGGCGCGCGGCGATCACGGCGTTCGAAGAGCTGCGCGCCGCGCAGAACGCCCACGGCAAGACCGTGGCCTCGGCGCCGAAGGAGGACAAGCCCGCGCTTGTCGCGCAGGCCAAGGAGCTGAGCGACCGTGTGAAGGCGGCGCAGCAGGCCGTCACCGCGGCCGAAGAGGCCGCCGACGCGGCCCTCGCCCGCATCGAGAACATCGTCATCGACGGGGTTCCCGCCGGCGGCGAGGAGAACTTCGTCACCGTCCGTACGCACGGCGAACCGGCATCCTTCGACTTCGAGCCCCTCGACCACCTCGCCCTCGGTGAGAAGCTCGGCGCGATCGACATGGAGCGCGGCACCAAGGTCTCCGGCAGCCGCTTCTACTTCCTCACCGGCATCGGCGCCCGCCTCGAGTACGCCCTCATGTCCCTCGCGCTCCAGCGCGCGGTGGATGCCGGGTTCATCCCCATGATCCCGCCGACGCTCGTGCGCCCCGAGGTCATGCGCGGCACCGGCTTCCTCGGACAGCACGCCGACGAGGTCTACAAGCTCGAGGCCGACGACCTCTACCTCGTCGGCACGAGCGAGGTCCCCCTTGCGGGCTACCACATGGGCGAGATCCTCGACCTGACCGCCGGTGCGAAGCGCTACGCCGGCTGGTCCACCTGCTACCGGCGCGAAGCCGGGTCGTACGGCAAGGACACCCGCGGCATCATCCGGGTGCACCAGTTCAACAAGCTCGAGATGTTCGTCTACACGACTCCCGACGACGCCGAGGCCGAGCACCTGCGCCTCGTCGCTCTGCAGGAGCAGATGCTGCAGGACCTCGGTCTCAGCTACCGCGTGATCGACGTGGCCGCGGGGGACCTCGGCTCCAGCGCCGCGCGCAAGTACGACGTCGAAGCCTGGGTGCCCACGCAGGGCTCGTACCGGGAGCTCACCTCCACCAGCAACTGCACGACCTACCAGGCGCGACGCCTCGACGTGCGCTACCGGCCGAGCGTCGAGGGCGTGGCGAGCAAGACCGCTCCGGTCGCGACGCTGAACGGCACCCTCGCGACCACCCGATGGATCGTGGCGCTGCTGGAGACGCACCAGCGCGCCGACGGGTCGGTGGTGATCCCCGAGGTGCTGCGGCCCTACCTCGGCGGCCTCGAGGTGGCGGAGCCGATCGCATGAGCGGCCCGCGCGCCGAAGACCGTCTGCCGCCCACGGGTGCGATCGAGGTCGTCGACGCGCCGAAGGCCGCGCACCTCGTCGACGATCTGGCGACGGATGCCGAGAACCCCGCCGTCGCGACGGAGCGCCTGCTCATCGCGCTCGACGTCGACGGCACGGTGCTGCTGGAGGACGAGACCCTCAGTCCGGGTGTCGTGGAGGCCGTCGCGCACGCCCATCGCGCCGGACACGAGGTGATGCTCGCCACGGGCCGCAGCTGGGAGGGCACCCGCGGCATCCAGCACGTGCTCGAGCTCGCCCCGGAGTACGCGGTCTGCTCCAACGGCGCCGTCATCATGAAGCGCGTCGGGGGCGACTTCGCGGAAGAAGGCCGCTACGAGCGCTTCCACGTCGAGACGTTCGACCCCTCGGAGGTCGTCGACCTCTTGCGCGCGCACCTGCCGCACGCGAAGTACATGGTGGAACTCGCCGACGGCGAGCGACTCTACACCGAGCGGCTCGACGATTGGAACCTGGCGCACGCGCGCCGAGTCGACTTCGCCGAGCTCGTCGCGCAGCCCGTCTGCCGCGTCGTCGTGGTCGCGCCCGACGAGACCGACGAGGACTTCCTGGCCCTCGTCGAACGCATCGGCCTCACCAAGGTCTCGTATGCCGTGGGCTGGTCGGCGTGGCTCGACATCGCGCCGCAGGGCGTCGACAAGTCGACCGCCCTGGAGCGCGTGCGCACCTGGCTCGGCGTGGAGAGCGAGCGCGTGCTGGTGATGGGCGACGGTCGCAACGACCTCGGCATGTTCCGCTGGGCCCTCGATCACGGCGGCCGTGCCATCGCGATGGGACAGGGGCCCGACGAGGTGCGC
Source organism: Microbacterium sp. MRS-1 (assembly GCF_000585455.1). Lineage (NCBI taxonomy): Bacteria > Bacillati > Actinomycetota > Actinomycetes > Micrococcales > Microbacteriaceae > Microbacterium > Microbacterium sp. MRS-1. The sequence goes on along the minus strand of NZ_JAUF01000049.1, from coordinate 7,563 downwards.
CGTGAAGCAGGAGAGGTCACGGCTTCGGTGCACGCCGGCGGCGTCGCCGACATCCTGCGCGAACTCTGACGCCTTTTCAGCCGCCGCCCAGGACGACGCGCGATGATGGGCATCGTGCGTCGACTAGACTCGTCGCCTGTCTGAGGGATGCCGCGGCATCCATCGGGAGGGTTGTCCGAGCGGCCGATGGACCCGGTCTTGAAAACCGGTGGGCAGAGATGTCCCGTGGGTTCGAATCCCACACCCTCCGCAGAAGCGGTCGTGCCCGCTGTCGAAAGGTCCCCCGTGAGTCCACGCCCCGAGCGCCCTCGTCGGCAGCCCGTCGCCCGCCACGGCATCCTGAAGTCTCCGCACCCGCTGTCGCAGGTGCTCGCGATCCTCGCGGCGATCGTCGCGGTCGCCGTGGTGAGCACGACGGCCGTGGGCGCGTTCTATGTGTGGGATGCCGCGCGTGCCGTACAGGCCGCCGGTGTCTCGATCGGTGGCGATGACGTTCAGCTGCCGCCCACGCTCGGCGAGATCGAGGGCGGCGCCAACATCCTCGTCGTCGGCACCGACTCGTGCGAGGGGCCCAACGCCGCCCTCTCCGGTGCTTGCCAGGCCGGCGACACCGACGGCGAACGCAACGACGTCACGATGCTCGTGCACATCTCCGATCAGCCGCGTCGCGTCACGGTCGTTTCCTTTCCGCGGGACATGATCGTGCCGATCCCTTCGTGCACCGGCCCGGACGGCACGCAGTACTCGGCGATGAGCGGCCAGATGCTCAACGCCTCGTACATGTACGGCGGCCTCACCTGCACCGTGGCGACCATCGAGAAGCTGACCGGCGTCGACATCCAGTTCGCCGCTGCGACGCGATGGACGGGTGTCATCGCGATGTCCGACGCCATCGGTGGCGTCGACGTCTGTGTCGCCGACGACATCAGCGACAGCCACACCGGGCTCAACCTGACCAAGGGCGAGCACACGCTGAAGGGCGTCGAGGCGCTGCAGTTCCTGCGCATCCGTCACGGCATCGGCGACGGCTCGGATCTCGGCCGCATCTCGAACCAGCAGCAGTTCCTGAGCTCTCTGGTGCGCAAGCTGCAGTCCGAGGGTGTGCTGGGCAACCCGGCGACCCTCTTCAACCTCGCCAACACCGCGATCTCGCAGGTGACCGCCGATCCACCGCAGGTGGTGCTCAGCAAGTCGTTGGCGAACCCGCAGAGCATGGTGCAGATCGCGATGGCGGTGCGCAGCGTGCCGTACCAGGACATCGTCTTCGTGCAGTACCCCACGGTGTATGCGACCGGCGGCTCCCGTGTCGACCCCGTCACCTCGGCGGCCAAGGTGCTTTTCGACGCGCTTGCCAACAACCAGCCGATCCAGCTGACCGGGTCGACGAGCGACGGCTACGGCACCGAGGTCGTCGGTGAGGCGACGCCGTCGCCCGCCGACCCTGGCGCCACGCCCAGCCCGACGGCCACCGGCGACGCCGGTGCGACGGCTGCGGCGCCGACGCCCACACAGGAGGCCGTGCAGCTGCCGTCGTCGATCACCGGGCAGACCGCGGCCCAGGTGACCTGCACCGTCGCCCAGCGCTGATCGTGCCATCGGCCGGATGCGGCCGCACCCGGTTCGGCAGTGCGGTGCGAACCCGTTATGATTGCGGGGTGCGTTCGCGCGGCTCCGGCCGAAGAACGCCTGGAGACGTCGCATAGTCAGGCCTAGTGCACCACCCTGCTAAGGTGGAGTCCCCTTACGGGGACCGAGGGTTCAAATCCCTCCGTCTCCGCCAAGAAAAGTCCTGATCAGAGGCAATTTTCTTCCGCTTCTGCCATGAAATCTGCCATTTCTGCCACGTTTTCGATGTGGTTGGCGTTGAGCAATCTTGCGGTTCTGCGGGATTATGCTGAGCGTTCTGCTCACTGTGAGTTGCTCGGCGCATGGTTGCGGCTACTCAAGGGTGAGACCGAGCGCGCGAATCCCTCCGTCTCCTCCCCGACTCGGCGTGCCCGCTCGGGCGCTCGCTTCCGCTCGCTGTGCTCGCGCCGTCGGCGGCTATCGTCGCGTTGTCCGCACCGGCACGTCGTGTCATCAGATCGGGTCGAGGTGGTGGATCGTGAACTCGAACGGGAGGAATGAGCAATACAGACGTGAGCACAGACAACGAGGTGATCGAACGTTCGGCGGATGAGCCGGGTGCGTTCGCGTTGCTCTTCGATCGACATGCGCCGGCGATCTACCGCTACGCGGCGCAGCGGCTGGGAGAGGGCAGCGCCGAGGACGTGATGTCGGAGACGTTCCTCGTCGCCTTCGAGAAGAGAGCAGCGTACGACCTCGCAATCGTCGATGCTCGCCCCTGGCTGTTCGGGATCGCCACCCGCTTGATGCATAAGCATGTGCGGCTGGAAGCGCGGGCATGGAAGGGCATGGTCGCGGATCTCGCGGCGCAGCTCTCGCCCGACATGATCGAGCAGGCGGGCGCGCGGTTGGACGCGGCACGGCTCACGCGGCGCTTGGCTTCGGCGCTGCGTGGCCTGCCCGCGTCCGACCGCGACACCCTGCTGCTGTACGCCTGGGGCGACCTCGACTACGCGGGCATCGCACGCGCTCTCGACGTGCCGATCGGCACCGTCCGCTCACGCCTGAATCGTGCCCGCCGCATCCTGCGGACCGCGGCCGGCACCAACGATCCCGAACTGGAGAAGGAACATGGACGAGTTGACGCTGCTGCGCAACACGCGTAGCGAGACCGAACCGCCGGAGTCGACGTTGCACCGGGGCAGGGCGGCGCTCCTAGACGCAGCCTCCGGCTCCGCCCAGCCGCACATCAGCACGTCGCGCCGACCGAAACGCGCCCGACGCTTTGCGATCGGCGGACTCAGTACGGTCGGCGCCGCGGCACTGGTGGCGGGGCTCGTGCTGACGGACGTGGTCGGCCTCGCTGGCTGGCGTGGTGGGGCGGATGCCGCTGCCGCCGCCGTGCTCGACGAGGCGAGCGCCGCCGCGATCACCTCAGTCGATCCCGCGGTGCAGCCCGGCCAATATCTGAGGGTCAACACCAGGGGCGTACACCTCTCAAGCGGAGGTATCGGTGATGTTGTGGCGTCGTACCAGTACGCGTCCGATGACACTCTCTACCGCCCCGCAGATCCCTCCGATGACTGGGTGTGGGTCCGCGGTCCGCAATCCATCGCGGCGACATTCGGTCCGGAGTCCGAGCAGGTGGCGAACGCGTGGTGGGAAGCCGTGTCCTCCTCGTCAGGTTCATTCGAGGCTGGGGATCTTCTCCGGGCACCTGGGGGCGCGTTCTACGGGGGTGACGCCGGGGCGGGGTTTGCCGATCTGGACCAGCTTCCGCGTGACCCGTATCGACTGCTCAACTACATCTACCGTGTCACCCTCGGCTCCGGTCCCTCGCCCGACACCGAGGCTCTCGTGTACATGGCCGACCGTCTCCGTGCCGGGAACGTGCCCGCCGACCTGCGCGCCGCGATGTACAAGGCTGCGGCCATGATCCCGGGCGTCACGTTCATCAGCGATCAAGCTACCCTTGACGGCCGCACGGGGGTCGCGATCGGCCGCGTCGAGGACGCGTGGGGCACCCGGGTGGACATCATCATCGACCCCGATACCGGCACGTTCATCGGCGATCGCGAGGTCCTCCTCCGCGACCAGGACGGCGTACCGGCGGGCACGGCGGTGCGCTGGACGAGCGTCACCTCCTCGGTCGTCGACGAGGCGCCCGAGGGCGGATCGGTGTGCGGGAAGATGACCGTCAACCCGGAGACCGGGCAATGCTGACCGGGACAACTGTCGGAGTCGAACCGACGAGTCTCATCCTCCCTCCGACGGAGTCGCTTGTGATTCCGCTCGACCTGCACCGACCTCATGCGATGAGCGACCAGCGCTGATTGCACCACATCGATTCCCCTCGCGACCCGTGAGGGGGATCGATGTGGTGAAGCGCGTGCCGACTATTGCTTCTTCTCGCCACGTGAGTACTTTGATGCCTTGTACTCCTCGAGAGCAGACTTGCTCGACCGGTACCGGCCGTCGCTCCCGATGATGGCTTCGAGGCGCCCGCGCGATGCGGCTTGCTTTAAGGCGACGAGGCTGAAATCGTCGTCGACGAGTGCCTCGAGAGGCACGTACTTGGCAGGGCCGGCGATGTTCGGGATGAGCCGATGGAGATTGTCGACGACGGAGCGGCTGATCACCTCTGCCAGAGGCCCGTCATCCCCTTGATCCGAGCGTTCGAGTGCGCGGAGGTACTTCCGTCGCTGTTCCTTGAGGATGATCGCGGGCGGCCACCCGAGCCGGATGAGTAGAAGGTTGAGCAGGAGTCTTCCGCTGCGTCCGTTGCCATCGATGAACGGGTGGACGCACTCGAACTCGCGATGCAGCCGGGCCAGCTCTTCCGGAACCGCGGCGATGGTGAGTGATCCATCGGTGATCTGTTCTTGCAAGTGATTTGCTCGATCGACCCACGCGGTGATCTCGGACGGGATGAGCGGGAAGGTCGGGGGCTTCATGCCGCCCGCAAATTCCTGGATCTCATGCTGCCGCCAATTGCCTGGCCCTTCGGTGTCATGCGCATCCAGGTGTGGCGCCACCTCCCACACCTTCGCCATGGCGAGAGCATGGACGCGCCGAACCTCGGTGACGGTGACCAGACCGTCGTGCGACCACTCATCCGGGGCGACGGCCTGCTGGTATACCCACCGGGCGGCTTCGGCGTATCCGAGGACCTCCATGTAATCCTTCAGCTCCTTCGCCCCCACAGCGCGCCCCTGTTCGAGCAGGGTCTCGACTTCGCGGAGGACGAGAGTGTTTCCCTCGATCGCTGTCGAGTGGTGAGCTTCAAGATGCCACAGATGATCCCACAGCGACTTGGCTTCGTAGGGCTTCGGCAGCCCGCCGTAGTTCGCCAGCTCATCGATTGCGGTCGCGAAACGCTTGTAGATCACTTCACGGCTCGGTCGTCCGCGTCCCGGCCGCCCACTCGTAGAATTTGTCATCACCGCTCCGCCCTAAATCAACATCGACAACTTAGCATGTTGTCATCGCTGACCACTGATTAATCAACAACGACAAACTCAAGTCCGTCAGGCGTCTGAACGCACAAGACCGGGTCTTCGTGAGGAGATAGCTTCCGCCCAGAATCCTCGACCGTTTTGAGACGCGGCGCGGAGCGGTCGAAGCCCTCGAAATGATCGTCGAGTCTGAATCGGCGTAGGCTGAAATCGCGTGCTGAAAGCGGCGCGCGGCCGCGGGATCGCTCCTCAATCGCTGCCACGTTTCTGCCACGAATCGAACCGAATCGACCTGATCGAAACGGACGCCGCCGGGGTCAGAACCCGCGGAATCACGCGGTTTCAGTTGACTTCGATTGCCATCGGCGCGATTTCAAATCCCTCCGTCTCCGCTCTGAAAATGCCTGATCAGAGGCTGTTTCGTTCCGGTACTGCCACGAAATCTGCCATTTCTGCCGCGTTGCGGTCGTGGTTGGTGTTGAGCATTCTGGCGATCATGTGCGGTCTTACGTAGCTTTCTGCTCGCCGCGCGGTCGTTCGACTCGCCGTTTCTCCCGCGTGAGCGCGAGCCGGAGAGTGCAAATCCCTCCGTCTCCTCCGAGCGGTTGCAATCGCGACGGGTCTGATGGATCAGAGTCCGGCGGCATCCATTCGCTTGATCAGGGACGGGCGCCGGGCGTTGCGGCGGCGTACGTCAGCGAGGTAGTCGTCGGCGATCTCGGGGCGTCCGGCGGCGCGGGCCGCGGCGCGTAGTTTCGTCATCCTTCGCACGGCGCCGGGGTAGGCGCGGGTGTTCGCCTCGATGAGGCGGTCGTCGATGAGTTGCGCCATGACGGGGAGCACGGCCACGGGGTCGATCTTGCTGTATCGGCCGACGAGGTCGTCCCACTGCGACGCGTGGAGAGACTTGCTGTTCGCGGATGCTCGGAGCGCTTCGGTCCATGCGCGCGCGAGGTCGTCGGCATCTGTCAGGTACGCGATCAGCTCCCAGGGGCGTTCGCGCATCCGCTCGATCGCGTGCTCGCGGATCGCTGGCCAGTTCTGTCCTGAGGCTGCCTGCAACGCTTCCGCGTTGCTCGCTGTGGGCCATCGTTCGAACACCTCGGATGCCGCGTCCGCGGCGTCTGCACCTGTCTCGATGGCCAGCGCCGCCCAGAGCTCGCCGCACTCCTGCTGTTGGTGCGCTCCGCCGGGGAGGGTCATGCCCTCGTGTGCGATGACGGTCGCGCGGCCCGGCAGTCCTGCCTCGCGGAGTGCTTCGGCGGCGGCGGCGTGCAGGTGTGCGCGTGGCATGTCTCCGCCGTGAGTGCGGACGATCGCCTCCTCGTCACCGTGCAGGACGGCGAGGCGTTGCAGGTTGTAGAGGACGGCGTGGCGGGCGTGCCACTCGTCATCGTGGGTGAACTCCGCGTCTGGGCGCCCGTCGAAGGGTGTGGTCAGCGCCTGGCGCCGCTTGTCGAGGTGCGCTTCGAACCTTGCGATGCCCGCGGCGCCGAGGGCGTCCGCGTAGTCGACGACGTCGACCGAGAAGTACTCGCCGAGTTCGCCGAATTGCTGTTTCTGGATCCACCCGCTCAGCGCCGCCGGGGCGGGCGGGCTCTGCGTGCACAGCTCGGCGTGCAGGTTCAGTAGCTGCCGGATGACGAGTTGGATCAGTCCGCCGGAGTCGTCTGAGCGCATGAGGACCCGGAGGGTGCTCGCGATCGCCTTCTGCACGACGGGGATCACACCCTCGGCGCCGTAGTCGTCGGCCATGTCCGCCAGCAGCGACGCCCCGAGTTCGGCTTCGAACGCGTAGCTGTTCACCGCTCCCCAGTCCCACATGTCGCGTCTGGTCGTGCGGAACGAGGCGAGGACGTTCGGGATGTCGCGAGCCAAAGACATCCGTCCATGATGCCACCGCGCGATCCTCATCCGCGATCTGCCCGGATGGCGGCCGCTTCTCTCAAGTGGCACGCGCAGGCAGGCGCGAGTATGGAGGCCGGAATGTGCCGGACCCCCGAGGAGCAACGCCGATCCGCCCAGGTCGGCGCTCGAGGCGCTGGGAGAGCATCTGGTCGGGCGATCGGACATGGCGCACGGTTACCTTCGTGGCGGCGGCCTTGAAGACGTCATCGATGAGGCCGGTCTGGTGGACGACGCCGATGGCCGCCTTGTCATCTATCGGCTGAAAGCGGACGATCAATCCTGGCCGACCGGTCACGTGGCGCCGCGTGCGCTCGTAGCGGTGGACTGCGCCCGCTCGGGCACCGCGCGTGTCCACGCGGTCGGAGTCCGCACGCTCGAGGACCTGAGGCGGAGATGGCTGACGCGCAACACCTGATCAGGATCTCGACGCAACAGTCGAGCGATGTCGCCCTCCCTGCGACTGTGTCGACGGCGCGTGCTACTCTAATCGCAACAAACGCAATCTCCTGCGTTCACGTGTATTGGGGGGATTCCCGTGGCTCGCGCTGCCGTTATTGAAGAAACGTACCTCCCTAGGCCGTGTTGCTAAATCCATTGCAAGGCTGCGGAGAGGCAGAGCCCGGCTGCGTATGAA